>NZ_JBQHTM010000005.1:0-111038 GCF_052065695.1 Intestinimonas sp. HCP28S3_D6 | reverse complement strand
AGAAAAGCAGATAAATAATGGCTATTTTGCACTGAAATCACCTTAACCAAGCGCAAATGGCGGCTAATACATTGAGTAGAAACAGGATAAAGGCTTTTATTCAGAGGTTCCTTAGTTTAATGATAATTCTGTCATTGTGAACCAATTGTAAAGAATTTACTTCCTTTTGCGCAGAATCTGTAAGCAGCCAGCCACGAAAGGACGCTCTCTGACTGTTCAGAACTTTGTCAACTATAGCCTTCAGACAGAGGAAGAAAAGTTCTCACCGAACGTCCTTACCCGCCTGCCGGACCCGCCCCAGCGCCCACGAGTAGCCGGTGGACGTGCCCGGCAAGATGCAGCAGAGGAAGAACCTCACCAAGATCATGGTGGCCCACAACGTCCCCTATGTGGCCCAGACCACCTTCATCAGCAACTTCAGCAATCTTTCCGAGAAGGCCCGCAAAGCCATCTACACCCCCGGCGCCGCCTTCCTGAATATGATGGCGCCCTGTCCCCGAGGCTGGCGCTACCCCTCTGAACAGCTGATGAAGGTCACCAAAACGGCCGTGGAGACCTACGTGTGGCCCCTCTATGAGGTGGTGGAGAGCAAGTACACGCTCAGCTATCAGCTCAAAAAGAAAAAGCCCGTCACCGAGTATCTGAAGATGCAGGGCCGCTTTGCCCACATGTTCAAAACCGGCAACGAGTAGATGCTGGAGGCCGCCCAGAAGGAAGTGGACCGCAACTGGGAGGAATTGCTCACCCTCTGCGCCCTCTGAGCCGTCCGGTGGTCCACATACCGTCTCACGAAAAGGGCCGGAAGGAGAAATATCCCATCGGAAAAGCCGTGTGTGTTCCGAATATAAAATTGCAGGGCTCCGCACCACCTTGTGGGTGCGGAGCCCTGCTTTTTGCGCGGTATGAAACCATTCAGTCCGCCCAGCGGGCATTTTTGAAGATCGCCCGGCCCACGCCGATGAGGTCGGCGCAGCCCTCCTCCAGAAGGACCTCCGCCTGAGCCGGCGTTGTGACCCCTCCCGTCAGAAGGACGGGGATATGGACGGCCCCCTTCACAGGGACGGACAGGTCGCGGAAGTACCCAGGCTCCCCGTGCCCGGGCCGGACAAAGCCGTTCATGCCGCCGGTGAGATGGAGCAGATCCACGCCGCTCTGCTCCAGCAGCCGGCTGGCCGCCACACAGTCCTCAACGGTGCTCCCTCCGGCCTCATAGTCACAGCCGCCCAGCCGCAGGGCAATGGGAAAGTCCTCCCCCACCGCCTGCCGCACCGCCAGGATGACCTCCCGATGAAATCGGACGCGGTTCTCCACCGTCTGAGGCCCATACCCGTCGGTCCTCCGGTTGGCCAGCGGAGAGAAAAACTGATTGAGGAGATAGCCGTGGGCGGAGTGGAGTTCGACCCCGTCAAAGCCAGCTCTTTTCGCCCGAAGGGCGGCCTGAGCAAACCACTCCGTGACCTGATGGATCTGCTCAACGGTCATCTCCGCAGGCAGCTCCTCCCGCTGCTTGGGGTGGCAGACCGGGCTGGGGCCTACAGGGGGCTGCCCGGTAGTTTTGGACAGCGCCGCCGAGCCCGCATGGCTGAGCTGGGCAAAGACCTTGACTCCCTCCCTGTGGATACTGTCGGTCAGGCGCTGAAAAGAGGGGATCACATCGTCGGAGGCCATGGAGGTCTGACCGGGATGGGCCTTCCCCTGGAGGTGGATGTAGCTGTGTTCTGTGATGATCAGGCCGATTTTGCTGTACTTGGCCCGTTCCTGATAGTAACTGCACACTTCGTCAGTCACATAGCCGTTCTCGTCCGCCTTTGCAGTGGCCATGGGCGGCATCACCAGGCGGTTCGGCAGGGTCAGGTTTCGGATCGTAATGGGATCAGACAGATGTATCATAAGAAAATTCCTCCACAGAAAAATTATGTCGTTACCTGGGCGCTGCGGCTGTTTTTTCTCCATTCCGCCAGACCAAAGGACAATGCAAGCACAAAAGCGCAGGCATCGCCCACCGGCCCGGCCCACAGAGCCCCCTCCACCCCCAGAAAGCGGGGCAGGATCAGCAGAGCCGGCAACAGGAAAAGTACCTGTCGAGACAGTGAGATCAACGTGGCCTGCACCGGCTTCCCTACTGCCTGGAAAAAGGTGCCCGTACACAGCTGGAATCCGTTCAGGACGATCAGCAGCAGAAAGATCTTCAGGCTCTTGACCGCAAACTCCCGGTACAGCGCCGACTCAGAGCCAAAGATGCTGACGATCCTGTCCGGAAACAGATGGAACAGGACGGTACCCATCCCCATGACCAGGGTGGAACAGATGATGGCCAGGAGATAGGTCTTTCGGGCCCGATCCGTTCTTCCGGCCCCATAATTGTACCCGATGATGGGCTGGGAACCCACAGAGATACCAATGACCACACCGGTAATGATCTGATTGACCTTCATGGTAATGCCCAGGGTGGTCATGGGGATTTCGGCGCCGTACTTGGAAGCCGCGCCGTATTTGACGAGTACATTGTTCATCACGGTGATGACAATGGTGGCTGCCAGCTGGAGAAAAAAGCTGGAAATCCCGAGGCCGCACACCCTCCCGCACAGTCTCCACTGCGGTCGCAGGCAGTCAGGCGTCAGGGTGATGCACCGGAACTTCCTCAGATACAGCACAGTCAGCACGCAGGAGACGACCTGCCCCAGAACCGTTGCGATGGCAGCCCCTCTTACCCCCATGTGGAAGGCAAAGATAAAGAGAGGGTCCAGGATGGTATTCAAAATGGCTCCGCTCAGCGTGGACAGCATGGCGTAGACGGGACTTCCGTCGGCCCGCACAATGGAGTTGAAGCCCATGCTGAACATATAAAATGGGAACCCCAGCACAATGATGTATCCGTACTCCAGGGCGTAGGGCATGGTGGCATCGGTGGCACCGAATAGAACACACAGCGGTTTCAGGCACGCCAGAGACAGCGCGGTCAGTAGAATACTGACCCCCACCGTCAGGGTAATGGCATTGCCGACGCCCTGCGCGGCTCCCCGTCGGTTCTCCTGCCCCAGGCACAGGCTGAAATAGGCGGTGGTGCCGTCTCCGACCATCAGTCCCAGGGCCAGAGCGATGACCGTGAGGGGCAAGATCACGTTGGTGGCTCCGTTTCCCAGATAGCCCACGCCACGGCCAATGAAAATCTGATCTACAATATTATATAAGGTACTGACCACCATGGAAATGATGCTGGGCACGGCAAAGGTGCCCAGCAGCTTTCCCACCGGCTCATACCCCAGGGGATTTGTTTCCGCCTGCATCAGAGTTCTCTCCCTTCCTCTTCTGACTTTCATCCACGGGAGATCCCCGCAATGGAATATCATAAACTTTCCTATAATGGGAAAGTCAAGAGAAATTTTATGTTTCCGTCAAACAGGCAAGGGGGACGCCGGAAAGGATGCCTGGTCTCCTCCCCCGTTTAAATTGGTTCCTGGAGTTCCAGCGACTGTCCCTTCAAGTCGAAGTGGGCTACGGTCAGATTGGTGATGATCACTTGGTTTGCCTGAGCATGCCGGACAAAGTAGTCTGAAATTAGTGTATCCACATGTTCCAACGCTTGGGCGGGTTTCAGCTGGCAGAGATAATCCCCTTCAGGCAGCACTTCCAGGTCGGTTATGCCCTCCTTCTGCTGGAGCACCTCCAGAAAAATATCCGTGACGATTTCTTTTCCCCTCTTCTGCGCGATGAGCCCGATGGGAAAGGTGAAGGCGGGCAGCAGGCCCAGGGCCTGTCCCCGGAGGAAGATTTCCGTGGAGCTCTGCTTGAACACCAGCTCTCCGCCGGAGGGGGTAAAGGGCTGCCGTAAAATAAACCGCCGGCCCAGATGCCGCCGGCAGACCCCTCCCTGCCTTTGAGCACCCTGGTTTTCTTCGATCCGGTGCAGCGCCTCCTCCATCTGTTGCATGGTATTGCGGAGGTGGACCAGTTTCTCCCGGGCCTTATGCTGCCCGTCCTGAAGCAGGCTCCGAATGTCCAGTGTCTGGTCGGGCTGTCGGTACCGTTCCGCCTCCCGCAAGGGAATGTCCAGCTCCAGACACATCAGAATCATATCCATCTCCACCAGCTGCTCCAGAGCATAATACCGATAGCCTGTCTCCGGGTCGGTATAGGCGGGGATCAGCGCTCCAATCCGCTCGTAATATCGCAGTGATTTGGGATTCACATTGCGAAGTCTGGCAAAGTCGCTGATGGACAGATAGCCTTTCATCTGAGATCCCTCCTTGATCGTTCTTGACTTTCCTATAATGGGAAGGTATATGCTGTCATTATACAACATACTGCCTAGAACGGCCAGAGACAGGAGAGAACTGCATGATTTACAAAACCAAAGGCACCTGCGCCAAAGAAATCAAATTGGAGGTGGAACACGGCGTCATCCGGTCGGTGGAGTTTGTGTTGGGCTGCCCCGGCTTTACCCAGGCTCTCAGCCGCTTACTGGTTGGGATGCAGGTGGAGGATGCGATTGCACGATTGAAAGGAATCCAGTGTCTGGATAAAGGGACCTCCTGTCCGGATCAATTGGCCCTGGCGCTGTCACTATGTAAGGAATCGGAGGAAACACCGTCTTAAGGTTGAGAATTACTTCCATTACAGCGCTAATCATTAAGAAAAAACATCTGGAAATTCCTCTCATGGCATCACGCAGGCAAGTCAAAGTGACTTGGGGTAGAAACGGCACAGGAGAACATAAATGGCTGAATCAATAAATGCAGCCAACGGTCAGGAATCCCACAGGAGCTTTCTCTACGGAAAAGCTGGTGAAGCTGGCACAGGTACTGGGTAGCGTCTCAGGGAAAAAGCGCCTCATGCTCCTCTGCTTTGTGGCCGAGGGTCAGGCGCTTGGCCATCAGCTTCCTGCGCCGCTTTGGGTCGATGCTATCCCATGTGACGGAGGAGCCGCGTCACTGCGGCCGTAATCGCCGGATCGCAGTGACAGACGGCAGAGCGGATATTTCCTAAAATAAAATAGAGCGGGCCTGTGTGAACAGGCCCGCTCTCTCTATTTTATCTTGATCATATCCACCATCTCAGCGGTGTACAGTCTCTGGAGAGAAACATATGGAAGCTTACAACTCGGCCAGAGCCTCGTCCACGGCCTCCAGGGTCCGGGCCAGGTCCTGCCGGGTGTGGGCAGCGGAGACAAACATGGCCTCGAACTGGGCGGGAGCCAGGTAGACACCCCGCTCCAGCATGCCCTTGAAGTAACGGGCGTACCGACCCACATCGCTGCCCTTGGCGTCCACGAAGGTGGTGACGGCGTTGGGGGTGAAGAAGGGAGCCGCCAGGGAGCCGATCTGGTTGACCGCCACGCCGGCGTGATGCCGCTCCGCTGCCTCCCGCATGCCATCGGCCAACTCCTTGGCCAGGGTGCCGATGTAGTCATAGACCTCGGGGTGGGCCTTCAGGTACCGGAGCTGGGAAAGGCCCGCGGCCATGGCCACGGGGTTGCCCGAGAGGGTACCCGCCTGATACACCGGGCCGCAGGGGGCTACCTGCTCCATGAGGGCACGGCTGCCGCAATAGGCGCCCACCGGCATGCCGCCGCCGATGATCTTGCCGAAGGTGACCAGATCGGCCTTCACGCCAAAGTATTCCTGGGCACCGCCCAGAGCCAGGCGGAAACCGGTGATGACCTCGTCGAAGATGAGGAGGGCGCCCGACTTGTCACACAGGGCCCGGAGGCCCTCCAGGAAGCCGGGGGCGGGAGCCACCACGCCCATGTTGGCGGCCACCGGCTCCACGATGACGCAGGCCACCTGGCCTGGATACTCGTTCAGCAGGGCCTCCACGGTCTCCAGGCGGTTGAACTGGGCGGTGAGGGTGTGCTTGACGATGTCCTCCGGGACACCGGCGGAGGAGGGATGCCCTCCCGCCAGCGCGGAGGAGCCGGCGTTCACCAACAGGCAGTCGGAGTGGCCGTGGTAGCAGCCCTCGAACTTGATGATCTTGTCCCGGCCGGTGGCGCCCCGGGCCAGGCGGATGGCCGACATGACGGCCTCGGTGCCCGAATTCACCATGCGGACCATCTCGATGTTGGGGACCAGCTCCACCATGAGTTCGGCCATCTCCACCTCCCGCTCGGTGGGAGCGCCGAAGGAAAGGCCGTCCTTCACAGCTTTCTCCACCGCCTCTCGCACTACCGGGTGGTCATGGCCCAGGATCATGGGGCCCCAGGAGCAGACATAGTCGATGTAGGACTTGCCGTCGGCGTCGTAGATATAGGCGCCCTGGGCCTTGGTGATAAACCGGGGGCACAGGTCCACTGCCCGAAAGGCCCGGACCGGGGAGTTGACGCCGCCGGGGAGGACCTTTTGGGCCCGGTCAAAGAGTTCCTGTGAGCGTTCCATCAGCCGATGTCCCCCTTCTTCATGGCCTGGGCCAATTCCTTGGCATAGTAGGTGATGAGCATGTCGGCGCCCGCCCGGAAGACGGAGAGGGCACTCTCGCACATGACCCTGTACTCGTCAATAAGCCCTGCCGCGCTGGCCGCCTTGATCATGGCGTACTCGCCGGAGACGGAGTAGGCGCACATGGGCAGGTCGAAGGCGTCGGAGCACTCCCGGATCACATCCAGATAGCTGAGGGCGGGCTTCACCATGAGGATATCGGCCCCCTCCTCCACGTCCAGGGCGCACTCCTTCAGGGCCTCCCTGCGGTTGTGGGGGTCCATCTGGTAGCCCTTCCGGTCCCCGAAGGAGGGGGCGGAGCCGGCGGCCTCCCGGAAGGGGCCGTAGAAGGCGGAGGCGTATTTGGCGGAGTAAGACATGATGGGCACGTTCTGGAGGCCGTGCTCGTCCAGAGCTGCCCGGATGGCGGCGATGCGGCCGTCCATCATGTCGGAGGGCGCCACCATGTCGGCACCGGCCTGGGCGTGAGAGAGGGCGGTCTTGGCCAGGACCTCCAGGGTCTTGTCGTTGTCCACCTCGTGGCCGCATAGGATGCCGCAGTGGCCGTGGTCGGTGTACTCGCACATGCACACATCGGTGATGACATAGAAGTCGGGGTACTTGGCCTTGATGACCCGGATGGCCTCCTGGACCACGCCGTGCTCATCCCAGGCAGAGGAGCCCACGGCGTCCTTGTGAGCAGGCAGGCCAAAGAGGATGCACCGGCCCACACCCGCCTGGATGCATTCCTCCACCGCCTCGCACACGGCGTCCAGGCCGTAGTGGAACTGACCCTCCAGGGCGGGGATGGCCCGCTTGCCCTTCAGGGTCTCGTCCACGAAGATGGGATAGATGAGGCTGTCCGGGGAGAGGCGGGTCTCCCGGCATAGCCGCCGGATGGAGTCGTTCTGCCGCAGTCTGCGGGGCCGGTTAATGAGTTCCATTTGTCTGACCTTCTTTGATGATGATATTGACCAGAGCGTCCATGGTGGCCCGCTCCGCCACAATGGTGGGAATGCCGTGTTTTGCCGCCTCGGCCGCGGTCTGCGCCCCGATGCACACCCCGGTGAGGCCGGAGAAGTCCAGCTCCCCCACCGAGGAGACAAAGCCCTTCACCGTAGAGGCGCTGGTGAAGGTGACCAGGTCCACCTGGCCCGCCGTCACCAGATCCCGGAGGGCGGCGGCGTGCTCGCTCTCATAGGAGGTGGTGTAACAGGGGATATCGTCATAGGGAATGTTACTCCCTTCCAGGGCCTCCGTCAAGGCGGGAGAGCCCCACTCCGCCCGGAGGAGGAGCACCTTCCCCTTTGCCAAGGTGGCCAGACCCGCCCCCAGGTGGGCGGCGTCGTAGACCTCGGGGATGTAGTCGGCCCGGAGTCCGTGGCCACGGAGGGCTTTGTCGGTACCAGCGCCGATGGCGGCCAGTTTGACCCCGGCCAGGACGCGGGCGTCCCACCCCTTTGCCTGGGCCATGGCCCAGAAGGCCTCCACCCCGGCGGGGCTGGTGAAGGCCAGCCACTCGTAGTCGTTCAGATGCTCCACCGCCTGCTCCATGGCGGGACAGGGGGTGATGGGCTCCGTTCGGATACAGGGGTACTCAAAGACATCTGCCCCCAGCTTCCGCAGGCGATTGGCCAAGGTGCCCACCCGCTCTTTGGGCCGGGTGACCACGATACGCTTCCCCTTCAGGGGCAGGGCGTCGAACCAGTCAAAGTCCTTGGCGAGAGAGCAGACCTGGCCCACGATGCTGATGGCCGGGCTCTCCACCTTCCCCTCCGCCGCCGTTTGGGCCAGGGTGGCCACTGTGGCGTCCAGCCGCCGCTGGGCGGGGGTAGTGCCCCGCTCCACGATAGCGGCGGGGGTATCCGGGTCCATGCCCGCCTTTAAAAGCCCTTCGCAGATGTCGGGGAGACTGCTCACCCCCATGAGGAAGACCAGGGTCCCTTTCGTCCGCACCAGGGCCTCAAAGTCGATGTCCAGGGCCTTGCCCGCCCGGGCATGGCCGGTGACGATGTGGAGGGAGGAGGTGAAATCCCGGTGGGTCACCGGGATGCCCCCGTAGGCGGGCACGGCGATGGCCGAGGTGATACCGGGCACCTCCTCAAAGGGGACACCGTGCTCCCGCAGGAGCTCCAGCTCCTCGCCGCCCCGGCCGAAGAGGAAGGGGTCGCCCCCCTTGAGCCGCACCACGTTCTTGCCCTCCAGGGCCTTCTCCAGCAGGATGCGGTTGATCTGATCCTGGGGGACGGGGTGGCGGCTGGCCTCCTTGCCCACATTGATCTGCTCCGCCTCCTCCGGCATGAGCGCCAGGATGGCGGGGCTCACCAGGCGGTCATAGACCACCACCTGGGCCGCCAGCAGGGCCTCCCGGCCCTTGACGGTGAGGAGTCCCGGGTCTCCGGGGCCAGCCCCCACCAGTGTCACCTTGCCGTACATGCTGTTCCCTCCCTGATCCGGTCAGCCAGCGCGATCCCCAGGGCCTCCCCCTGGCTGCGCGGGCCGGTGATGGTGTCGAAAATGGGCTCTCCCGCCGATGTAATGTCCATGCCCCGGAGGGTGAGGGTCTCCCCCTCCACCGTGGCAAAGGCCGCCACCGGGGAGGAACAGCCGCCGTCCAGCCGCCGGACGAAGGCCCGCTCCGCCGTGGCGCAGTCGGTGCCGTCCCGGTCCAGAAAGGCGGCGAGATAATCGGTATCTTCCCCCGCCCGGACCTGGACGGCCAGAATGCCCTGACCGGCGGCGGGGATCATCTCATCAGTGGAGAAGTAGCGGGTGATCCGCCCCTCCAGGTCCAGCCGCTTGAGTCCGGCGGCGGCCAGAACCAGGGCGGCGTACTGCCCGCTGTCCAGCTTGGCCAGCCGGGTGAGGACGTTGCCCCGGACCGGAGCGATGGGCTGGCCCGGGAAGAGCTTCTTCAGCTGGAGGGCCCGGCGGGCGCTGGCGCAGCCGATGGGCTTTGACCGGTCCAGCTCGGCGACTCCCTTGGGCAGCACCAGCACGTCCCGGGGGTCGGCCCGGCGGGAGAAGCCCGCCAGAGGGAGCCGGGGGTCCAGGTCCATGGGCAGGTCCTTACAGCTGTGGACGGTGAAGTCCACCCGTCCGTCCAGCAGGGCGGCGTCCAGCTCCTTGACGAAAAGGCCCTTGCCCCCCACCTTGTCCAGAGTGCGGTCCAGGATCTTGTCTCCGGTGGTCTTCATGGTAACCAGTTCTATCTCACAGGCGGGGTCCTGTGCCCGGATGGCCTCCATGACCAGCTCAGTCTGGATGACGGCCAGCCGGCTCTCCCGGCTCCCCGCTCTCAGTTTCTTCAATCCAATCCCTCCAATGCCTGACGCACCGCCTTGGCGGCTCTGGCCGCCCGGTGGTGGTCGGTGCCGTGCCGGGAGATGAGCCCCGCGGTCACGCCGCCGCCCTCACAGACGGCGGGAAAAAAGAAGGTACACTCCTCCCGGCAGTCGGCCACGGTGACGGGGATGCCCAGGGCCCGGGCCTCCTCCCCCACCTGCCGGTTCACCGACCGGTCATCCGTTGCGGCCACCGCCAGAAAAGCCCCCTTCAGATCGCCGGGGGCGTAGGGCCGCGCCTGCCAGTCCACACCGGGGACTGCCCCGGTCCAGGTGGGAGAAATGACGGTGACCGCCGCCCCGAAGCGGGAGAGCACCGCCGCCCGGCGGGTGGCGATGGCCCCTCCCCCCACAATGACGCAGCGCCTGCCGGTGAGGTCAACAAATAGCGGGAAACGGGATGCGTTTTCGGTCATGGCTACCCTCCCTCTCCCGGCTTTTGACGGCGGTGTGGACCTTGATCTTGCCCACACACCGCTCCAGGTCCTCCGGGCTGATGTGCTCCTTGAGCCCGCCGGTGAGGAGGTCCACCGCCCGGCCCACCGCCAGTTCGATGAGCTCCTCCGGGTCCAGGTCCTCCTCCACCTCCGGGTAGGTGAGGACCCGCTCGGTGATGGCCGTCTTCAGGTCCTCGATGGCGGGCAGGCATTTGCGGTAGTTGTTCCACTCGTAGAACCGGCCCATATAGTCGTCCAGAATGTCCAGGGCCTCGGTGGGGATTTCGCCCTGGTGCCGCTCGGCCCCCAGGGTGTCCACGTTGTAGAGCCGGACCTCCGGCAGGTCCCCCACCGCCGCGTCCACGTCCCGGGGCATGGCCAGGTCCACCACATAGGACGGCCGGCGGCCCAGCCGGCTCACCTGCTCCGCCGTGACGGTATAGTGGGGGCTGGTGGTGGCCGAGAGGACAATGTCCATCCCCTCCATGGCGGAGGTACGGTCGTCATAGGACACCACGCCGCAGCCGGCGGGGACCACGGTCTCCCCGTGGCGGTAGGTCCGCAGGGTGACGGTGACGGTACAGCCGGCCTCCCGCAGGAGGGTGGCCGACAGCCGCCCCATCTCCCCGTTGCCGATAACCAGGGCCTTCTTCCCCGCCAGAGAGCCCATCTGGCTGGTGAGCACCTCCACGGCCCGGGCGGCGGCAGAGGTGGCCACACCGGTGAGGCGGACCTTGGTCTTGATCTCCTTGCCGGCGGCCACGGCGTTGCGGAAGAGGGTCTCCAGCACCGGGTCGGCGGCGCCCTCCTCCCGGGCGATGGCGATGGCGCCCTTGACCTGGGAGAGGATCTGGTCCTCCCCCCAGATCTGGGACTGGAGCCCACCGGAGACCTCCATCAGGTGGCGGGCGGCGTCGCTGCCCCGGCGGGTGACGAAGGCCCGGGCGAAGGGGGCATAGCTCAGGCCTACGGCGGCGCAGAGCACCTCCCCGGGCTGGAGCTCCACCCCCTTCTCACAGGAGAGGTAGAGCTCGGTGCGGTTGCAGGTGGAGAGGAGGACGCAGCCCAGCACCCCCTCCACCTCCGAGCGGATGCGCTCCACCAGCACCCCCACCTGGGCCCTGGTGAAGGAGAGCTGCTCCCGGAGTTCAATGGGGGCCAGGCTGTAGTCCAGGCCTGACATCATGATGACCATTGGGGTCTCACTTCCTTTTTGATGGGTCTCATTCCTTGACCAGGACGATGGAAAAATAGCCGGTGCCGTCGGTCATGTCGGCAAAGTGGGGACAGACCAGCTCCCCCTCCATGCCGCAGTTGGCCACCAGGGAGGCGTGCTCCAGCATGCCCCGCTCCGCCAACTGGGCCTGGAGCTCCCCGATGGCCTTGCCCGCCTTCATGAAGACCTTGTTGGCCCGGATGTCCAGACAGTCGGCGGCGTCGTGGGAGGCGGGGACGATGAGGAGCCGCTCCGCCCCCTCGCACAGAGAGGTGTTGAGCCGGGCGGCCACGGCGCAGAAGGAGGGCACCCCGGGGATGAGCTCGGCGGCATAGCCCCGGGCGAGGACCTTCTTGTGGACGTAGATATAGGTGGAGTACACGGTGGGGTCCCCCAGGGTGATGAAGGCCACGTTCTTGCCCTCGTCCAGCAGGGCGCAGATGTCGCCCGCGATCTGCTCGTAGCAGCCGTCCAGCACCGCCCGGTCCCGCACCATGGGGGTGGGACAGTAGAGGAGCTCCTTCCCCGCCACGATGTCTTTGACGATGTTGAGGGCGGTCTTCTCCCCCGCGCCCTTGTCGGGGACGGCCACGATATCGGCCTCCCCCAGGACCCGCTCCGCCTTTTTGGTCACCAGCTCCGGATCTCCGGGGCCCACGCCTACGCCGTACAGCTTACCTCTCTCCATGCTTTCACTTCTCCTGTAACAGTCGATTGATCTCCCGCCGTGCCGCGCTGATGGTGGCGGCGGTGGGGGTGGTGTCCAGCCCGTCCCGCTCCCGCAGGATCTCCATGAGGTGGGCGATCCGGGGCAGGCGCAGATGGTTTTTCCGCAGCTCCTCGGGCTGGGCGAAGAGCGCCTCCGGCGTCCCCTCCAGGATCACCCTGCCCCCGCCCAGGAGGTAGGTATAATCGCAGTAGAGGGGGACGATGTCCATGTCGTGGGTGGCGATGAGGATGGTCATGCCCAGACTGTCCCGCAGCTCGGTCAGAAGGTGCATGATGTCGCTGACTCCCTGGGGGTCAAGACCGGCGGTGGGCTCATCCAGGACCATGACGCTGGGCTCCATCACCAGCACGCCGGCGATGGCCACCCGCTTCTTCTGCCCGAAGGACAGGGCGTGGGTGGGCTTGTCACGGAGGGCGCTCACGCCGGTGCGCTCCATGGCCGCCTCCACCCGGCGGCGGACCTCCTCCTCGGGCAGCCCCAGATTCACCCCCCCGAAGGAGATGTCCCGGTAGACGTCGGCAGAGAAGAGCTGGTCGTCCGGGTCCTGAAAGACGATGCCCACCTGGCGGCGGATCTCCCGGATACCCTTGCGGTCGTAGACCGCCCGCTTTCCGTTCACCGTCACCGTCCCCGCTTTCGGGGTGAGGACGCCGTTGAGGTTGAGGAAGAGGGTGGACTTCCCCGCCCCGTTGGCCCCCAGGATGCCGGTGATCTTCCCCCGCTCCGCCCGGAGGGAGATGTGGTCCAAGGCCACCGTCCCGTCCTCATAGGTATAGTAGAGGTCCTGGGCCTCGATGGCATAGCTCACGCGAGGAGCCTCCTTTCCAGCAGCAGGGTCACCACCTGGAGGGCGGCTGCCGCTGCCCCCCAGGCATACATCCGCCCGCCGCCGGTGTAGGCGGCGGACAGGGTGGTGAGACTGCCGTCATAGCCCCGGGATTCCAGGGCGGTATAGACCTTGTCCCCCTTCCGCCAGGCCCGGAGGAAGACCAGGGACACCAGGTCCCCCATGTGGTCCAGGCTCTTGCGGAAGCTGCCGTACCCCAGCCGGGACTCCTGGGCCACCCGGATGCGCCCGGCGGTGTCCATGAGGACGAAGATAAAGCGGTAGATGAGCTCCATGAGCTCCACCAGCAGCTTGGGGACATGGAGCCGCTCCAGGGCCAGGATGAGGTCGGTCATGGGGGTGTTGAGGGCCAGAAAATACATGGCCGAAATGGCGCCCATGGCCTTGCAGAAGACCATGAGGCCCGTGTGGAGGTACAGCCGGGAGACGCCCCAGCGGAACCGTCCGAAGAGGAGCACCGACCCCAGGGCCGGCTCCTCCGCCCCCAGTGGCCGGATGACGATGGTGAGGCAGCCGATGACCAGGAAGGCCAGGGGCACCTTCATGAAGTGGAGGACGGTGCCGGGGCGCTGTCCCCCCAGGGCCACGTTGAGGACGCACATGACCACAAGGGTCACAAGGCCCACGGCGATGCTCTCGCTGAAGAGGCAGAGGAGCAGTACCGCCAGGGAGACCCACACCTTGGCCACCGGGTCCACCCGCCTGAGGCGGGAGAGATAGGCATATCGGTCCGTCCCCATGGTCACACCTTCTTTTTATCCTCCGGCTTTTTGGCGGTCACCCGGCCCAGCACAAAGCAGACGATGCCCGAGCCGATGGCGGCCTGGAGGGCGAAGAGCAGGGACTCCACCTCGCCGCTGGCCGGCTCGAAGATGGGCTGGAACCAGGGCTCATAGTCGGGGTTGGTCTCCTCGATGAGCTCCCCCGCCATGCCGTCGGCGCCGCCGAACTCGGCACCCCGGCAGTACCACAGCGGGAAGGCCGCCAGCACGATCACAAGGCCGATGAGGATCAGGTTTTTCTGCCATACCTTCATGTTGTTTCCCCTCCTTACAGCACGGCGAGCTCATGGAGCTCGGCGGCGGAATACTTCTCCAGCACGTTGAAGACCACCACGGTGAGGAGGCCCTCGGCGATGGCCAGAGGGATCTGGGTCACAGCGAAGATGGTGAGATACTCCGCGATGTTCCCGTAGACCACGCCCAGCTGGAAGGAGGTGGTCACATAGGTCAGCAGGTCGCCCAGGGCGGCGGCGCAGAACACGGCCACCGCCGGCTTGGCCCCCGCCTTCTTCAGGACCTGATAGACCGCCCAGGACACGATGGGCCCCACGATGGCCATGGAGAAGACGTTGGCGCCCAGGGTGGTGAGACCGCCGTGGGCCAGGAGCAGGGCCTGGAACAGCAGCACGATGAGACCCAGAATGGTGGTGGCGGTGGGCCCAAAGAGGATGGCACCCAGGCCCACGCCGGTGGGGTGGGAGCAGGAGCCGGTGACCGAGGGGATCTTCAGGGCCGAGAGGACAAAGGCGAAGGCGCCGCACATGGCCAGCAGGACCTTGGCCTTGGGGCTGCGCTCCACCTTCTTCCGGATGGACAGAAAACCGGCCACCACGAAGGGGACGCAGACGGCCATCCAGCCAAAGGCCCAGGTCTTGGGCAGGTAGCCTTCTGCGATGTGCATGGCCGAGGCGCTGAGGGTGCTGAGGCCCAGCACGGCCACCATGGCCGCCAGGAGCCTCACGTTGGTGTAGTTGCGTTGCTTCATCGGGATCTCTCCTTTTTCCTGTCTCTCGCAGGATGGATACGTCAGGGCAGGTCTTCCGGCTCAAGGCTCACCGCCGTCCCCGCGCCTTCCCGGACCTCCTTTCTCCGGCCCAGTGGCAAATCTGCGGGGCGGCTCCCCTCTCACGGCAGCGGGACTGCGCGGGATTTTCACCCAGCTTCCCTGTTAGGTCCCGTGGGACACCCTGTACGGAACTATGAGAACGGGCCTGTGCCCGGACTCAACGGTCCTCTGCCGCCTCCAGGGCGTGTCGGACGAAGAGGGCGCGGATCTGGGGATACTCCCCCAGGCCCTTCAGCTCGCAGGACACCTGGTAGCCCCGCTCCGTCAGCTGGCTCTTCCAGCTCTCCGGCTCGTCGCCGGCCAGGTCGTTCTTGGCGTGGTCCCCCGCCACCACCATCAGGGGGTGGAGGACCACCTTCTTCACGGTTTCCCGCTCACCCAGCCGCCGGAAGACCTCCTCCAGGCCGGGATAGCCCTCCACGGTGCCCAGCACCGCGTCGGTCCGCCCGCCGTCGTGGAGCATGTACTCCAGCTGGCAGTAGGCGGCGTTGGCATAGTGCTCGGTGCCATGGCCCATGAAGACGTGGGCGGTGTCCGCCTCCGCCTCCGGCAGAAGCTCCGTCAGGGCGGCGGCCAGGTCCCGGTAGTCCTCCAGCGTGGTGAGGAGGGGCCGGCCGAAGGACATGCGGGCAAATTTCGCCCGGAAGGGCTCGGCCTGGGCGCACAGCTTGTCGAACTCGTCCCCGTTCATGATGTGGGTGGGCTGGAGCACCACGTCGGCAAAACCCTCCCCCGCCAGCCGCTCCAGGGCGTGGGGCACGTCGTCGATGCATAACCCCTCCCGGTCGGCCAGGCGGCGCAGGATCATGCCGCTGGTGAAGGCCCGGCGCTGGACCCGGCCGGGCATCCGCCCGGCGATGTCCCACTCAATGGCCTGGATGGTCTTTTCCAGGGTATCCAGGTGGGTGGTGCCGAAGGACACCACCAAAACCGCTTTCTCTGTCATTGTGGTCTCCCCTCCCCCGGTCACTCCCGGGCGTTGCCGGAGGCCAGGTACAGCATGGCGTTGCAGATGGCGGCGGCCACGTTGCTGCCGCCCTTCCGCCCACGGGCCACGATATAGGGCACATCCTCGGTGAGGAGGAGCTCCTTGCTCTCCACCACATTCACAAAGCCCACCGGAGCGCCGATGATGAGGGCAGGCTTCATAGCCCCCTCCTCCAGCAGCTCACAGGCCCGGACCAGGGCGGTGGGGGCGTTGCCCAGGGCCAGGATCAAGGTGCGGTCCAGTTTGGCGGCCCGCTCCATGGAGACCACCGCACGGGTGACCCCCCGCTCCTTGGCCTCGGCGGCCACGTCGGGGTCGGACATGAAACACACCGCCTCCCCGCCGAACTTTTCCAGCACCCGCTTGTTGATGCCCGACCGGGCCATCTGGGTATCGGTGACGATGGTGCAGCCGCCCTTGATGGCGGCGATGCCCTGCTCCACCGCGCCGGGGGAAAAGACCAGATTGTCAGCATAGTCGAAGTCCGCCGTGGTGTGGATGACCCGCTTCACTACCGGCAGTACCTCCGCCGGGAAGGTCCGTTCTCCCAGCTCCGATTGGATGATCTCCATGCTCCGGGCCTCGATCTCCGCCGGGGCCACCCGCTGCAATTCTACTTTCATATGCTCATTCCTCGCCATTCAGAATCCGGTAGACCCGGTCCATGTCCAGACTGGCCCGGACACCCGCCGCCAGCTTGTCGTACTGCTCTTCCTGATAGGTCTCCCAGTCCACCGCCGCGGCGTCGGGGGAGAGCCCCTTGGCCGACAGCAGGGCGTTGACCAGCTCCTGGGCAAAAGCCCCGGAGTCAAAGATGCCGTGGACGTAGCTGCCCCACACGTTTCCCCGGGCGGCGCCGTCCGGCTTCTCCACTCCGTCCAGGCAGGTGAGCCGGGAGAGGGGGGCGGCCTCCTCCAGGTAGGTGGTCTCCCCCATGTGGATCTCGTAGCCGTGGAAGGGCACCCCGTCCAGGCCCGCGAAGAGGCCCTGGCCCCGGCGGAAGGCGCCGCTGACCCGGGTGCGGGTCTTCTCCCCCAGGAAGACGGTCTCAGTGGGCAACAATCCCATACCCGCCATGGTGCCGCCGCTCTCCACCCCGTCAGGGTCGGAGAGGACCCGACCCAGCATCTGGTAGCCGCCGCAGATACCCACTACCGCGCCGCCCCGGGCGGCGTGCTTGAGCACCAGGGCCTCCAGGCCGTTCTGGCGCATCCACTTCAGGTCGTCCATGGTGCTCTTGGTGCCGGGGAGGATGATGAGATCGGGGCGGCCCAGCTCGCCGGGGTTGGAGACGTACCGCACCGTCACCCCCTCCATCCGCTCCAGGGGGTTGAAGTCGGTGAAGTTGGAGAGTCGGGGCAGGCGGATGACGGCGATGTCCAACCGCCCCACCCGCTCCCCGCCGGTGAGCTTGGAGGAGAGGGAGTCCTCGTCGTCGATGTCCACGTCCAGCATGGGCACCACGCCCAGCACCGGCTTGCCGGTGAGCTCCTCCAGGGTGGTGAGTCCGGGGCGGAGGATCTCCACGTCCCCCCGGAACTTGTTGATGATGAGGCCCTTGATCCGGGCCTGCTCGTCGGGCTCCAGCAGCTTTACCGTACCATAGAGGGAGGCAAAGACGCCCCCACGGTCAATATCCCCCGCCAGCAGCACCGGAGCATTGGCCAGCTTGGCCATGCCCATGTTGACGAAGTCGTCCTGCTTCAGGTTGATCTCCGCCGGGCTTCCCGCCCCCTCGATGACGATGACGTCATACTCGGCGGAAAGGCCGTGGAAGGCCTCCATGATATCGGGGATGAGGGCCTTTTTGTAGCGGAAGTAGTCCACCGCCCCCATGGTGCCCCGGGGGACGCCGTTGACGATGACCTGGCTCCCGGTGTCGTTTGTGGGCTTTAAAAGGATGGGGTTCATCCGCACATCAGGGGCTACCCCGGCGCAGTAGGCCTGGACCACCTGGGCCCGGCCCATCTCAAAGCCGTCGGCGGTGATAAAGGAGTTGAGGGCCATATTCTGGGACTTGAAGGGGGCCACCTTCAGCCCATCCTGCCGGAACACCCGGCACAGCCCCGCCGCCAGCAGGCTCTTGCCCGCGTTGGAGGCGGTGCCCTGGATCATGATGGTCTTGGCCATTTACAGCACCTCCTTCATGGCTCCGATGAGCCCTTCGTTCTCCCGGTGGGGCCGCACCGCTACCCGGTAATAATCGCTTTCCAGACCCACGTAGTTGGCGCAGGAGCGGATGAGCACGCCGTGGGCCAGCAGCCGCTCCTTCAGATCGTCCACCCCGGGCACACGTAAGAGAATATAATTGACCTGACTGGGAAAAACCTGGAATCCCAGCTCCCGGAGGGCGTCGGTGAGCCAGGCCCGCTCCACGGCGATGAGCTGCCGGGCACGGGCGGGGTACTCCGGCTCGGCCAGGGCGGCCAGGCCCGCAGCTTGGGCGGGTCCGGATACGCTCCAGGGCTGGGCGCACCGAGAGAACCCGTCCAGCAGGGCGGCGTCGGCGCTCAGGCAGTAGCCCAGCCGCAGTCCCGGCATGGCATAGCTCTTGGTGAAGGCCCGAAGTAGCACCAGGTTAGGGAAATTTTCAAGCTCTCCCGCCAGACTTACCTGCTCGCCCGGGTCAGACAGAGAGAGGAAGCACTCGTCCACCACCACCCGGATGTTTTTCTCCCGACACCGCTCCAGGATACGCAGCATCAGGTCCCGGTCGATGAGGCGGCCAGTAGGGTTGTTTGGGGTGCAGAAAAAGGCCATGTCCAACTCGTCATTCAGGTCGTCCAGCACCGCCCCGGTGAGATCAAAGTTGTTCTCCGGTGTCAGGCGGTGGTAGACTACCTCCCCACCGGCGGCCTGAACAGCATCCTGATACTCGGAAAAGGTGGGGGCGGTGACCAGCACCCGGCGGGGACGCTGGGAGAAGGCCAGCCGGAAGACCAGATCGGCGGCGCCGTTTCCACAGAGTACTTGCTCCGGCGCCACGTTGTCCCGCCGGGCAATGGCGGCACAGAGTGCTCTGCACAGGGGGTCGGGGTAGTGGATGGCCTCCCGGACTGCGTCCTCCGTCGCCTTCCGGACCGACTCCGGCATACCCAGAGGGTTTAAATTGGCGGAGAAGTCCAGCAACTCCCCCTGCCACACCGCGCGGGCGCCTACAATGTCGCCGCCATGGGTATATTCCTTCAAATGGTCGTCCTCCTTTTCCAAGGGGTCACAGGGCCAGGCTCAGCACCAGGGGCAGGCCGCAGCAGAGCACCATGGCCAGAAAGGTCCCGGCGTACATGAGCCGGTTGCAGCGCAGAATGTCCGCCGGCTCCACCGGCCGCAGCGGGTCGCCGATGGTGGGCTTGACCACCAGCTTGCCGAAGTAGTAGTTGCTCCCCGCCAGCTGCACGTCCAGGGCCCCCGCCGCCGCCGCCTCAGTGTGGGCGGAGTTGGGGCTCTTGTGGTTCTTCCGGTCCCTCCAGAAGATCCGCCAGGCGTTCTTTCCGTCAAAGCCGGCGGGCCTGGCCGCCAGACACAGCAGGATGCCCGCCAGACGGGCGGGGATGAAGTTCACCAGGTCGTCCAGCTTGGCCGCCGCCCGACCGAAGTACAGGTATTGATCGTTTTTGTATCCCACCATGGAGTCCATGGTGTTGATGGACTTATAGAGCACCCCCAGAGGGGCGCCGCCAATGGCCAGGAACAGGAGGGGCGCGATGACGCCGTCGGAGGCGTTCTCCGCCACCGTCTCCACCGCCGCCTTGGCCACTCCAGTCTCGTCCAGCCGGTCGGTATCCCGGCCCACGATCATGGACACCGCTTTCCGGGCGTCGTCCAGGGTACCGTCCCGGAGGGCCTTGTAGACTTTCACACTCTCGTCCCGCAGGGACCGGGCCGCCAGGAGCTGGTAGCACAGCAAGGCCTCGGCAGCGAAGGCAAGCCAGGGGTGAATCTGGGCACACAGCCACAGCAGCAGCACCGCCGCGCCTGTGGAGATGCCAGCCGTCAGCACCACGAGAAATCCTCCGGCGATAAGCTCCCCCTTCGGGGTCTTGGGAAAGACTGCCCGCAGGGGCTTTTCCAGTCCGGCGATAAGGGCACCCATGGCCCGAACCGGGTGGGGCATCCAATGGGGGTCACCAAAGAGGAGATCCAGGCAAAAACCCAAAAGCAGGGCGAAAAGCCGCAAGGTAAGGGTCATGCCTTGGTCCTCCCCACGGTGCCGGTGACGTGGTACTCCAAGGGGTCCAGGGTGAGCTCCCCCCGGTAGCCGCCGCAGTTCTGGGGGAACCAGTCGTAAAAGCCCTTCCGGGCCGGGCGGCCGCAGAGGGTGAGCATGCCCATCAGCAGCCCCCCGTGGGAGACCACGCCCACGTGCTCATAGCCGTGCTCAGCGGCGTCCTTGCCCACAAAGGCCAGGGCACGGGCGCCCCGACGGGCACAGTCCTCCGCCGGCTCTCCCACCACCATCTCGCCGGCAAGCCACCGCTGGTAGGCGGGGTCGTCCTGGAGCTCGGCATGGTTTTTCCCCTCGAAAATGCCGAAATCCGTCTCCCGCAGGTCCTCAACAATGGTCCGGGGCACGCCGGGCCACAGCAGGTCGGCCGTCTGTCGGCAGCGGAGCATGGGGCTCACATAGAGGTGCTCCACCTCCGGCATGAGGGGGGCCGTCTCCCTGGCCATGGCCTCCCCCTCCGGCGCCAGAGGCACGTCCAGCCGCCCCACAAAGCGCTTTTCCTTGTTCCCCTCTGTGATGCCGTGGCGTACCAGGATCACTTCCATGTTCCTTCCCCCTTCAATACCATGCCCAGACCGCAGAAGATCCGCTCCACCCGCTCCGCCTTTTGGGCCAGGTCGCAGCACAGGCGGCCCACTTCCTCCCGCCAGGCCCGCTCCGCTGGGTCCACCGGCACCACACCGCAGCCCACCTCGTCACAGAGAATGACCACGCCGGGATTGACCTCCAGCAGATCCCCGATCCCCTCATCGGGGTGGCTACGGACCCAGGCAGCCAGGCCGTCGAAGATAGGTTTGGTACGGGCGGATGCCGGGTCATGGGCCACGGCCTCCGGCTCCAAGCCGGTCTTTTTCAGCGCGTAGGCCAGCTTTCCCTGGCCGGTGCCGCCGATGAGCAGAATCATAACAATGCCTCCAGACGCTGCGCCAGGACCACTGCGAGGACCATAGCGCACTCACAGACCTGGAGGAAGAAGCCCGCCAGATCTCCGGTAATGCCGCCGAACTGCCGGCGGGACATGACGAAATAATAGAGGAAGGAGAGCCCGGCCCCCGCCACGGCGGCAATGCCGGTGGCCGGGTCCAGGGCGATCATGGCAGCGGCACTCACCGCCACCCACACCAGCAGCACCACCCGGGCCTTGACGGCGTCCATGGGCTGGATAAAGGTGGCCAGGAGGCCACTGCCCCGGGCGTTGGGCCAGCTCACGGCGGCCAGCCCCGAAAGGCTCCGGGACAGTACGGGTCCCAGGGCCAGAACCCACAAAGCTTCATCCTCCGGCTCCACCTCGCACCAGACGGCAAAGAAGAAAATGAGGTAGAGACAGCAGCAGATGATGGCAAAGGCCCCGGTGTGGGAGTCCTTTAAAATCTCCAGCTTCTTCTCCCGGCTCTGGTGGGAGCCCAGGGCATCGGAGGTGTCGCAGAAACCGTCCAGGTGGATGGCCCCGCTCACCGCGATGGGCAGGAGGAGGGCCACGGCGGAGCGTAGAAAGGTCCCGAAGTCCAGCCAGTGGCAGAGGTTGAGCCAGAGGCCCAGCAGCAGGGCAATGACCACCCCCACCACCGGGAAAAAGCACATGGCCCAGGAGAGGCTCTTCTTGTCCCAGTCCACCCTGGGGGCGGGGAGCTTAGAGTACATGGCCACGGCGATGCACAGCGAACGGAACATGTCTTTACGCCCCCTTCCAGCAGACCGGGATGCCGCAGACCACCTCATAGACCCGGTCGGCCTCCGCAGCCACGGCCACATTGAGCCGGGCCAGGGCGGAGAGGTAGTCCGCCGTCTCCTGATCGTAGCGAATACCGTCGGAGAAGAGCTCATTGGTGACCACCACCGTGCAGGCGCTCCCCGCCTTCAGCTTCCGGACACCGGCGAGGACCCGCTCCTCGGCACCTTCTCTCCCCTCCGGCCCGAACCACTCGTTGGCAGTCAGGTTGGAGAGGTCCTCCAGCAGCACCACCGCCCCGGCGGGCACCGGCATGTGGTCGAGATGGACGGACCGCTCCTCGGTGCGGAAGCCCTTCCCCGCCCGCATGGCCCGGTGGCGCTCCACCCGGCGGCGGCTCTCTTCATCCCAGACCTGCATGGTGGCCACGTAGACCCGCTCCCCCGGCGGCGCCTGCACCACCAGGTCCTCCGCATATTTGGATTTTCCACTGGCAGAGCCGCCGGAGACCAGGATCAGCATGAGGCGTCCTCCCTTTTTCTCATTAAGTAAGATGCTCGTAGGCCTCGATGTCGGTGGCCTCGAAGGTGCACATCTCCCGGTAGACCGCCGCCCCCATCTCCAGCAGGGGCATGACGGCCACCGCGCCGGTGCCCTCACCCAGGCACATGCCAGCGTGGAGGAAGGGCACCAGCCCAAGGGCCTCCAGCACCATGCGCCCGGCGGGCTCGTTGGAGGCGTGGCTGGCCAGCATGTAGTCCTTGGCAGTCGGGCAGATGGCCGCCGCCGTCAGGGCGGCGGCGGAGGAGATGAAGCCGTCCACCAGCACGGGGATGCGGTAGTAGGCACCGCCCAGGAAGACACCGGCCAGACCGGCGATGTCCAGACCGCCCACCTTGTGGAGGACGTCCAGGCCGTCGGCGGGGTCGGGCCGATTGACGGCGATGGCGGTCTCGATGGCGCGGATCTTCCGCTCCAGGCCCTCCGAGGTGAGGCCGGCGCCGCGGCCGGTGACTTCCGCCGGGTCCTTCCCCAGCAGCACCGAGACGATGGCGCTGGAGGTGGTGGTGTTGCCGATGCCCATCTCGCCGGTGGCCAGGAGGCGGACCCCCTTCTCCTTCAGTTCACCCACCAGCTCCACGCCGGTCATGACGGCCTTGGCGGCCTCCTCCCGGGTCATGGCGGGGCCCTTGGTCATGTTGGCGGTGCCCCGGCGGATGCAGCACTGGCGGATGCGCTCCCCCACTACCGGCCGGGCCACCCCAATGTCCACCGGGATGACCTCGGCTCCGGCCACCCGGGCCATGCAGCACACGGAGGTATCCCCCTTGGACATGTTCTCGGTGACGATGGCGGTGACGTCCTGGCCGGTCTGGGTGACTCCCTCGGCCACCACACCGTTGTCGGCGCACATGGCCACCACCGCCTTCTTGGAGAGGTCCACGTTGGGGTCCCCGGTGATGCCGGCGATGCGGATAATGTCCCGCTCCAACATCCCCAGGCTGTTCAGGGGGTGGGCGATGGAGTCCCACCGCCGCTGGGCCTCCGCCATAGCCTTCTCATCCACCGGTCCGATCCCGGCCACGATCTCCTGCAAGTCCATACCTTATTCCTCCCTTTGATAGCGTGCGCATGCCTCCATGAACCGCCGTGCGGCCTGGGGGCAGCCGCTGAAATGCACATGGGGAAATCCCGCATAGAGGGTGGGCGTATGCCAGGCGCAGTCCCAGCCACGGTCGCTCAGAGGCTTTTGAGCCCGGAAGTCGCCCCCCGGCGTGGTGCTGTCCCAGTAGTGGAACTCGTGGGCGTGTAGGGTCTCCCCCGCCCCGCACAGCAGCCCGTCGGTGCGGGCGGTCATCCCGATGTAGCCGAACCGGCTCAGCTTGCCGGTGTTGGCGGCCTTTCCGGAGAAGACCCCCGCCATCTCCCAATCGTAGCTCCCGTCGGCATCGGAAAGCTGCTTTTGCAAATAGAGGAAGCCGCCGCACTCAGCCACTGTGGGCAGGCCGTGGAGGATCTTTTCCCGGATTTCCCCCAGCAGGGCGGTATTTCGGGCCAGTTCCTTGGCGTAGACCTCCGGGTAGCCGCCTCCCAGGTAGAGGCCGGAACAGCCCTCGGGCAATCTTTCATCCTCCAGCGGAGAGAACTCCGCCAGCTCCGCCCCCTGGCGCACCAGCTCAGAAAGGCCATCGGCGTAGTAGAAGCAAAAGGCCTTGTCCCGGGCCAGGGCAATGACCGGCCTTTCCCGGGAAATAGACACCGCCGGCCGCTCCGGCGCCTCCAGCGCTGGGGCGGAGGCCGCCAGGGCCAGTAGGCCGTCGATATCGATGGTCTGTTCGGCCTGCTCCGCCATACGGTGGAGCTTTTGCCTCAGATCCCCCACCTCGGCGGCGGTGACCAGACCCAGGTGGCGGCTCTCCAGCGCCACCTCCGGCAGGTTGGGGAGATAGCCGTATACCCGCACGCCGGTCTCCGTCTCGATGGTCTCCTTCAATCGGCCATACATCATGGGGGGGCAGCGGTTGAGGATGACGCCCCGGATGTTGGCGTCGGGCCGGAAGGACGCCATGCCCTTCACCAGGGCGGCGGCGGTGAGGGCCCGTCCCCGGGCGTCGGCCACCAGCACCGCCGGGGTCTCCGTGGTCCTGGCCAGGTCGTAGGCGCTGGCCTGGGAGGACATGGCGATGCCGTCGTAGTAGCCCATGACCCCCTCGATGACCGCCGTGGAAGCGTCGGGGGTATTCTCCAGCAAACTCCGGCGGACGGTGGCCTCCCCCATGAGGAAGAGGTCCAGATTGCGGCTCTTGGCGCCGATGACCTCGCTGTGGAACATGGGGTCAATGTAGTCGGGGCCGCACTTGTAGGCCACCGGCGCCGCTCCCCGGTCCACCAGAGCCTGGAGGAGGGCGCAGGTAATCGTGGTCTTGCCCCCGCCGCTGGCCGGAGCGCAGAGGAGAAGGCGGGGCACCTTACGCGTCATGGCCCTTCCCCTCCCCGCTGAAGATCCACACAGGGTTCTGGGCGTCCATCAGGTGATACCGCCCCGCCTTCCGGGTCCGGGTCACCGACAGCTGCACCATATCCGCCTCCACCAGATGGGCGAAGAGCCGGGCGGCCTCCCCCACCGTCTCCAGGGTGACGGCGGTGCACACCACCCGGGCGGCGGGATTTTTTTCAAAAATCATCATCAGAATGTCGTCCAGGTTTCCAGAGGTCCCCCCCAGGAAGACCCGGTCAGGGGCGGGCAGGTCCTCCAGGGCCGCCGGGGCGGTGCCCGGAACGATGGTGAGGTTGGACGCCCCCAGACGGGCCTTGTTCTCCTCCAGAAGGGACACCGCCTCGGGGTTCTTTTCAATGGCAAAGACCTGTCCGGCGGGGCAGGCCAGGGCGCACTCCAGGGAGACCGAGCCGGTGCCCGCCCCCACGTCCCACACCACGTGGTGGGGCTGGAGCCGCAGCTTGCACACAGAGATAGCCCGGACCTCCTCTTTGGTCATGGGGACGGCTCCCCGCTGGAATACCTCGTCGGGGAGGCCGGGGCTGTTCCAGGGCCGGCCCACCGGCTCGGGGTTCTCAGCCAGCAGCACGGAGAGATCTTCAAAGGTCTCCTCCGCCAGCTCCGCCGCCGTGCCGGTGACGATGCGCTCGTTGGGGTAGCTCAGCCGCTCCCCCACCGACACCCGGACGTCACCCAGGCCCCGGCGGACCAACTCCTTACAGATGTCCTCCGCCTTGGTGGCCCCACCGGTGAGGGCGAAGGTCTTGGCATTTTTCTGGATTTCCCCCACGGCGTTGTGGCTGCGGCCGTGGGCGCTGACGATGTGGGCGTCCTGCCAGGAGGTGCGGAGCCTGGCGCAGAAATAGGAGAGGGAGGAGATACCGGGGATGGTCTCCACCTCCCGGCCCTCCAAGAGCTTCCAGAGCTTCTTGGCCCCGCTGTAAAAGCCGGTGTCGCCGGAGAGGAGGACAGCCACGTTCTCCTGCTCCTCCCCGATGCGGCGGGCGATATCGTCGGCGGCGATGAGGGGCACGCAGGTATGTCCCTCCCCCCAGGGCTCCAGGAGCCTAGGGGCGCCGATGAGCACCGGACAGGCGTCGATGGCCTTCCGGGCCGCCAGGGTCAGGGTGTCCGGGTTGCCCATGCCCACGCCGATGAGATAGATCTTCATGCCTCTTCCTCCCCCAGCAGCTGCCGCTGAATTTCCTCCAGGGTGAGCCCCGTCTCGGTCTGGGGCCGCTCCACCACCAGGAGGGCGCAGCCCGCCTCTTTAGCGGCCTCCGCCTTGGCCCGGAAGCCGCCGTAGCCCCCGGTGTCCTTGGTCACCAGAATATCGATGTGGTACTGGTGCAGGGTGGCCACGTTCATCTCTTTGGTAAAGGGCCCCTGCATACAGATGATGTTTTTGGGCGGGAAGCCCAGTGCCAGGCACCGCTCCAGGGAGTCCGCCATGGGCAGCACCCGGGGAAAGCAGCGCTCCCGGAGACCCGGCCGGGCAAAGTGGTCCAGCTCCTTGCTCCCCGTGGTGAGAAGCACGTTCCCTGGCAGCCTCTCCAGCAGGTCCGCCCCCGCCGCTATGTCCGGCATCTTCCGGCACCCGTCCTCCTCATCGGACTGCCGCAGCAACCGCAGGCAGGGCAGGCCGGCGCAGTCGGCAGCCGTTCGGATGTTCTTGGTCACCTCCACGGCGTAGGGGTGGGTGGCGTCGATGACCAGAGTGTAGCCGTCGGCCATGAGGGCCTCCATCTCACCGGCGTCCAGCCGCCCCACGTGGACCTTCATTCCTTCGGGCAGGAGGGTCTCGCCGTACTCGGTGGCCACGCACACCGTGGCGTCCAGCCCCTGGGCGAGCATCCACTCGGCCAGCGCCCGGCCCTCGCCGGTGCCGCCGAAGAGCAGGATCTTCATCCTCAGCCCTCCCGCTGGAGGTAGCCTCTGGGGGTCACCATCTTGCCGCCCAGCAGTTTGGTCTGGCTGCTGCCGATAAAGACGGTGGTGAACATATCCACCTGGGTATCCCGCAAGGCGCCCAAGGTGGTGATGTTCCCCTGCTCCCCCTCCCGGCCGATGTTCTGCACATAGCCGCAGATGGTGTCCGGGGACTTCCCCGCCGCCATCAGGATGTCGCAGGCCCGCTTCAGATGGTCGGGGCGGCTGTGGCTGGCAGGATTGTAGAGGCACAGGACGAAGTCGCCCTTAGCGGCACATTCCAGCCGCAGGGCGATCTTGTCCCAGGGAGTCAGCAGGTCGGAGAGGGAGACCACGGCAAAGTCGTGGGTCAGGGGGGCGCCCAGCACGGCGGCGCCGCCGCAGGCGGCGGTGATGCCGGGCACCACCTCGATCTCGATGGAAGGATACTCCTGGGCCACCTCATAGATGAGGCCCGCCATACCGTAGATGCCGGAGTCGCCGGAGCACACCATGGCCACGTCCCGGCCGGACACCGCCGCCTCCACCGCCGCACGGCAGCGGTCCACCTCACGGCGCATACCGGTGGACATCATCTCTTTCTCGGGGAACTCCTCGCGGATGAGGGCGATGTAGGCGGTATAGCCCACGATGAGGTCGGCCCGCTCCAGGGCCTCCCGGGCACGGCCCGTCAGGTCCCGGCCGGCGCCGGGCCCCAGGCCCACGACTGTCACTCGCATGAATCAATCTCCTTTTTCAGAAAAGCGGATGGTGAGGGGGACCTGGCTCACCGCCACGGTGACCCCCTCCCCCGCCTGTTTTGTTACGATCAGGGTGCCGCCCCGCCGGACGGCGGCGCGCTCACATACGTTGTCCACCCCGGTGACCCTCTTCACAAAGGGGGACGGGGTGAAATCCCCCGGCACCGCCAAGAGTTCTTCTGCCGAATAGGTGGTGAGGGGCAGGCCCAGGCTCTGGCAGAAGGCCAGTAGGCCGGGCTCGTCCTTCTTGAGGTCGATGGAGCACACCGCGGCCACCCCTTTGAGGGAGAGGTGGTGGTCTGCAAAGACCCGCTCCACCGCCGCCGCGATGGTATCCGCCGCCGTGCCCCGGCGGCAGCCGATGCCCAGATGGAGCACCGGCGGGATGAGGCGGACAGTGTGGGGAAAGGGGGTCTTTTCCGGGTCCAGGGTGAGGGCAATGCCAGTCTCCGCCGGTCCCTCCACTACCCCCCGGGGCAGTTCTCCCTGGATAGGAAAATCGCTTGACAGCCCTACGGAGCCCCCTGACAGCAGGGAGGCAGACACCCGTTTGGCCCCCTCGCGTCCGTCAAGGAAAAAACCTTGCTCCCTGGCCCACTGGTCCACAGCGAAGAACCCGTTCACATCGGTAGCGGTGGACACCGCCGCCGCGCCGCCGGTGAACCGGGCCACCAGCCGAGCCAGGTCGTTGGCGCCCCCCACATGGCCGGAGAGGAGGGGGACGACGAAGTGTCCCGCCTCGTCCACCGACACCACAGCGGGGTCGGTAAATTTATCCTTCACATAGGGGGCGATGGCCCGGACGGCGATGCCGCTGGCCCCCACAAAGAGGAGGGCATCGGTGTCGGCGAACCGTTCCCCGGCCCACTCCCCCAGGCTCCCGTAGCCGGGGAGCCCCGTCTCCGGCGACAGCCGCTCCGGCACCGCCAGGGCGCAGCTGTGGCCGATCTCCACCAGGTCGTGGGCCAGACTTCTGGCCAGCCCGATTCCCCGGCGGGTAAAGGCGGTGAGGGCGATCTTCACTTGCTGGCCTCCCGGTAGCCGTGGGTGAAGGCGGGGTCATAAAGCTTAGAGCGGTCGTACTTGTCCCCCAGGAAGCCGCCCACGGTGATGAGGGCGGTCTTGGTGACGTGGTGCGCCTTGGCGGTGGCGGCCAGGGTAGACACGGTGCAGCGGTAAACCGCCTGCTCCGGCCAGGTGGCCTTGTAGACGATGGCGGCGGGGGTATCGGGGGCGTAGCCGCCCTCCATCAGCTCCTTCTCCACCTCCTCCAGCAGACCGGTGGAGAGGAAGAGGACCATGGTGCAGCCGTGGGAGGCCATCTTGGAGAGCTTCTCTCCCTCGGGCACCGGAGTGCGGCCCGCCATGCGGGTGATGATGACGCTCTGGGACACGTCG
This sequence comes from Intestinimonas sp. HCP28S3_D6, assembly GCF_052065695.1. Taxonomy (NCBI): domain Bacteria; kingdom Bacillati; phylum Bacillota; class Clostridia; order Eubacteriales; genus Intestinimonas; species Intestinimonas sp. HCP28S3_D6. Next base: position 82,256 of record NZ_JBQHTM010000005.1, on the reverse strand, counting down.
GGGAGGGTGTACTCGGCCTCCAGGGCGGCGGCCGCTCCAGAGAAGGAGGAGACGCCGGGGGTCACGTCGTAGGTCAGGCCCAGCTCGTCCAGCAGGTCCATCTGTTCCCGGATGGCCCCGTAGAGGGAAGGGTCGCCGGTGTGGAGGCGGACGGTGTCCCAGCCCTTGGACTCGGCGTCCTTCATGACGTCGATGACGGCCTCCAGGGTCATGGACGCGCTATCGTAGACAATGCAGCTCTCCTTCTTGTAGTCCAGCAGGGCGGGGTTCACCAGGCTCCCGGCGTAGATGATGACGTCGGCCTCCCCCAGGAGCTTGGCCCCCCGGACGGTGATGAGGTCGGCGGCTCCGGGGCCCGCGCCGATGAAGTGGATCATGCGCACAACTTCCTTTCACGATGAGATGGGGTGCAGGGCGGCCAGCCGGTCGGCCCCCGCCGTCTTTCCCAGAATTCCATAGCGGTTGGAGAAGAAGATGGCCTCAATGGCCATCTCCGCCCCCGCCCGGCGTTTGAGCTGTTCGTCTAGGGCCTGGGTCAGGGAGGCCATGACCGCCTCCCGCAGTCCGGCCCCATCCAGGATGGCCACGGCGTCGTCGGTGGTGACGGCGCGGTAGAGGGCCTCCACCGTGGCCCGTTCCCCGCCGCACAGGGCGGCGTGGGTGCACAGGGTCTCCCGCCGGCCGTCGGCCACCCGGGAGTGGGTGTTCATGACCCCGGCGGCCACCTTGCACAGCTTGCCCACGTGGCCCACCAGCAGCAGGCTGCGGAAGCCCAGACCGGCGGCGTGGTCGATAGACTCGCCGATGTAGTTGGAGCAGGTGCACCAGCAGCCCAGCCCCAGGCCCAGCACCTCCCGGGCAAAGGTCTCCCCGTAGTTGCCGGGAGTGACCACGATGTCCGTCGCCCCGGCGACCGCCAGCATGTCCTGCTCCAGCCGGAGGGAGTCGATGAGGGCGGCCTCGCTCATTGGCCGGACGATGCCGGAGGTGCCCAGGATGGAGATGCCCCCCACGATGCCCAGCCGGGGGTTGAAGGTCTTTTGGGCCAGCTTCTCCCCCTCGGGGGCGGAGATCACCACCTTCAGGCCGCCGTCGCAGCCGTGGTCGGCCATAGCTGCGGCCACCTGCTGCCCGATCATCTGCCGGGGGACGTGGTTGATGGCGGCAGCCCCCACGGGCTGATCCAGGCCGGGCTTGGTGACCCGGCCTACCCCTTCTCCGCCGTCAATGGTGACGCCGGGGGCGTCGCACCGCTCCACCCGGGCGAAGATAAGTGTGCCGTGAGTGGCGTCGGGGTCGTCGCCCCCGTCCTTCCGGACGGCGCAGGAGGCCCAATCCGGGCCGGAGGACGGCTCCAGCAGCTCGGCCTCCACCGGAATACCCGCCGGGGTGTCGATGCGCACCGCCGGAGGAAGCTGGCCGGTAAGGAGGAGTTCTGCCGCCCCTCTGGCCGCCGCCGCTGCGCAGGTGCCCGTGGTGTAGCCGCACCGCAGCCGCTCCCGCCCCACGGAGATATAGTGTTCGAAATCGCTCAAATCATCCACCTCCCGGGGCTTTTGAGACACAAAACGGGCCCTTTCCTGGATGGAAAGGGCCCGTAACGGCACTGGTCTGGTCCTCTCCACCTAAGAGCAACACGATCGCTCCGCACGGCAGGTCTCCTGGCTCACGCTTCCTCCTCAGGCGTCCCTTCTCAGCCCCTTGGGCCAATGGGTGGTTCACGCCCTCGTCCGCGCTCACAGTAGAGGTAAGACTGCGCCGGATTTACACCGGACTTCCCTTTTCAGCAGCTGCGTCGCTGCACCTGTGCGGATGAATATCAAATTGTCATCAGGCCGTTCCTTCCGATGGGCCGGCCTAACGGATACATTATAGCAACTTTGCAGCAGGAAGTAAAGGAATACTTTCCCCGGGGCTCAAAAGCCCCGGCTCCACTCAGGCCGCATACCGGCGCCGCTCTCTAGAGCCCGGTCCAGCTGGGCCAGGAAACGGTCCCGGTCCTCCGGCAGACTTCCCTTCAACGGAACATAGTTGGAGGCATGGTCACAGGTAAAGTGGAGGGGATCCACCTCCAGCTTTTCGATGAGGAGCCGGGCCTCCCGTAGGCTGTCCATGGGGGTGATGGGCTGGAACTTCCCCGCCTGGTAGTCGGCATAGAGCTCCGTGCCCGGATAGAGGGTCAGGGTGAGGGCGGAGAGGTGCCTGGGCTTCATCTCGTTCATCATGGCGGCGGTGTCCAGGATATGCTGTTCACTGCCTTCCCGGCCACCCAAGCCCAGCAGAATCATGACCCACAGATCCATGCCCGCCTCCCGGAGCCGTGTTCCAGCCTCCAGCATTTGACTGGCACCAACGCCCTTTTTCACCTTTCGCAGGAGCTCGTCGCTCCCCGTTTCCACCCCCAGATAGGCCCGGGCCAAGCCGTGCTCCCGCAGGAGCTTTAGCTCCTCCGGGGTCTTGGTAAGAGTGCTCCGGGGGCCGGCGTAGGTGGTCACCTTCTCCAGAGAGGGGAAGGTGGCGTAGAGGGTATCCAGAATGGTGATGAGATCATGGGTGCGCATGATGATGGCGTCGCCGTCACAGAGGAATACTCGCCGCACATCGCCGTAGTAGGCCTTGGCCATGCGGATGTCTTCCAGAATATCTGCCATGGGCCGGATGTGGAACTTCTTGTCCCGGTACATATTGCAGAAGGTACAGGTATTGTTGGAGCAGCCCACCGTGGCCTGGAGCAGGTAGCTCTTCCACTCTCCCGGGGGCCGGTAAATATCGCCTTCGTATCTCACAAATGTTCCTCCGTCAGTTCTTTCAGGGCTTGATAAAGGGCGTCCATCTCCTCGTCGGTGCCCACGCTGATGCGCAGGTAGTCGGAGATCCTGGGCCGGTCAAACCAGCGCACCAGGATGCCCCGCTGCCGCAGGCCGTCCAGCAGGGTCTTGGCGGCAATCTTGGGGTGATGGACAAACAGGAAGTTGGCTTTGGAGTCGGTGACCATAAAGCCCAGCTCCCGCAACTGTGCCGACGAACGGTCCCGGGTGGCGGATACCTTGGCTGCCTGGGCCTCGAAATAGGCCTCGTCGGCGATGGAAGCGGCCGCCGCCGCCTGGGCACACCGGTCTACGGTATAGGAGTTAATGGAGTCCCGGACGCACCGGAGGGCGGCCATCAGGTCGGGATGTCCCAGGGCGTAGCCCACCCGCATGCCGGCCAGGCCGTGACCTTTGGAGAGGGTGCGGACTACCACCAGGTTGTCGTACCGGTCCACCAGGGTGTCGGCGGAGATGCCGCCGAAGTCGATGTAAGCCTCGTCCACCAGGACCACCGCCTGGGGATTAGCCTCCAAAATGCGGATCAAGTCCTCCCGGGACACCTCTAAGCCCGTGGGGGCGTTGGGGTTGGCCACCACCACGCCGCCGCTGTCCCCGGTGCAGAAGGGAGCCACCGGCAGGGAAAAGTCCTCCCCCAGGGGGATGAGCCGAGGGTTGAGGCCGAAATACTCGGCATAGACGGCATAGAAGGTGTAGGTAATGTCGGCAAAGCACACCGGCCGATCGGGGTCGAAGAAGGCCTGGAAGCAGAAAGCCAGCACCTCGTCGGAACCGTTGCCGGGGAAGACCTGCTCCGGGGAGAGTCCGTGGGCAGCGGCGATGGCGGCGCGGAGGGCGGCGCACTCCGGGTCGGGGTAGAGCCGCAGCCGGTCGTCCGCCGCCTCACGCAGGGCCACCAGGGCCTTGGGTGACGGGGGATAGGGATTCTCATTGGTGTTGAGCTTGATAAAGACCCGGTCCTTGGGCTGTTCCCCCGGCACATAGGGGACCATATCCCGGATCCGGCGGCTCCAGTATTTTTTCACGGCTGTTCCTCCTCCCGCAGGATCTTCTTGATGTTCTTCTCCGCCTTGCTCCGGGGCAGCATGACCTCGTGGCCGCAGCCCTGGCAGCGGAGCCGGAAATCCATCCCCACCCGCAGCACCAGCCATTCCTTGCTGCCGCAGGGGTGAGGCTTTTTCATCTCCAAAACATCGCCCAGACGCACATCCATGGTGGGCGCCTCCTTCCCGCAAATTACAATTATTTTATTATAGGTTCCCGGACCGCTCCTGTCAATTCCGGCTTTCCCGGCGCATATAGTGACATATCCGCAAAAAACGGGACCATAGAAAGGAATGATCGGGATGCTCAGCCGTTTTCTTCCCGAGGGCAGACGCCTGGAGACGCCGGAGAACCGGGCCGCCTGTTCCTCTCTGTCCGGGCTGCTCTCCGCCCGGGACCGGGACCAGATCCTGGAGGGCATGGCCCTCTCCTGCTCCCCGGAGCACGACCTCACCGTGGCCCTGGGACCCTTCATCGGGGTGATCCCCCGGTCGGAAACCGCTGTGGGGGTGGCAGAGGGCACCGTCCGGGACATCGCCATTCTCTCCCGGGTGGGTAAGCCGGTATGTTTTCTGGTGGAGCGGGTCATGGAAGGCCCCGACGGTCCCCGTCTCCTCCTCTCCCGCCGCCGTGCCCAGCTGCTGGCCCGTGAGGCCCTCATGGCCCGGCTGCGGCCCGGCATGGTCATCCCCTGCACCGTCACCCACTTAGAGCCCTTCGGCGCCTTTGTGGACATGGGCTGCGGCCTGGTGTCCATGATCGGCCTGGAGCAGATCTCCGTCTCCCGTATCCCCCACCCCGCCTGCCGCTTCACCGTAGGGCAAGAGATCTTCGCCGCCGTGGTGGATACCGACCCCAACCTGGGCCGGGTGCGGCTCACCCACCGAGAGCTGCTGGGCACCTGGGAGGAAAACGCCCGCCGCCTTGCCACCGGCATGACGGTGGCGGGCTGGGTCCGTGGCATCAAGGACTACGGCATTTTTGTGGAGCTCTTCCCCAACCTGTCCGGCCTGGCCGAGCCCCGGGAGGACCTGCGGGAGGGTGACCGGGTCTCTGTCTTTCTCAAATCCATCCTGCCCGAGCGCATGAAGATCAAGCTCCTCATCATCGACCGGCTGCCCCCGGAGCCCACGCCGCCTCCCCTCACCTACTTTATCACCGACGGCAGGCTGGGGCACTGGCGCTACGCCCCTGAAGGCTGCCGGAAAACGGGCCTGGAGACCGATTTTTTATAAGACCTTTACGGCGACTCGAACACATGTTAGAATGGAGGGGAACTTTCCCCTCCATTCTTTTTTCGGGAGGTCTTTTTATGGCGTACCGGCCTCTGGCGGACGAGATCCGCCCCACCAGCCTGGACGAAGTGGTGGGCCAGCGGCACATTCTGGGCCCGGACGGGCTGCTACGGCGCATCATCGAGAGCGGGAACATCCCCAACCTGGTCTTTTATGGCCCCTCCGGCACCGGCAAGACCACCGTAGCCAACCTCATCGCCGCCCGGACCAACCGGGCCCTGCGGCGGATCAACGCCACCACCGGCTCCCTCTCCGACGTGAAGGACGTGCTGGCCGACGTGGGCACCATGTTGGCCCCCAACGGCATCCTCCTCTACTTGGACGAGATCCAGTACTTTAACAAAAAGCAGCAGCAGTCCCTGTTAGAGGTCATCGAAAAGGGCGACGTCACCCTCATCGCCTCCACCACCGAGAACCCCTACTTCTACGTCTACAACGCCGTGCTCAGCCGGTCTACCGTCTTCGAGTTCAAGCCGGTGGAGGCCGCCGATGTCCTCCCCGCCATCGACCGGGGCATGGCCATCATGGCCGGCCGGCTGGGGGCGGAGCTCTCCTGTGAGGACGGCGTGCGGGAAGCCATCGCCTCGGCCTGCGGCGGCGACGTGCGCAAGGCTATGAACGCGGTGGAGCTTTTGATGAACACCGCCCGGCGGGAAAACGGGGTGCTACGGGTGACCCTGGCCGACGCCCAGGTGGTGGCCCAGCGCTCCGCCATGCGGTATGACCGGGAGGGGGACGACCACTACGACATCCTCTCCGCCCTCCAGAAGTCTATCCGGGGCTCCGACCCTGACGCAGCCTGCCACTACCTGGCCCGGCTGCTGGAGGCGGGGGACCTGATCTCCGCCTGCCGCCGGCTCATGGTCATCGCCTGCGAGGACGTGGGACTGGCATATCCCCAGATCATCCCCATCGTCAAGGCCTGCGTGGACGCCGCCAACATGCTGGGCCTCCCTGAGGCCCGTATCCCCCTAGGGGACGCAGCGGTACTCATGGCCACCAGCCCCAAGTCCAACTCCGCCCACATCGCCTTCGACGCCGCCCTGGCCGACGTCCGGGCGGGCAAGACCGGAGACTATCCCCGCCATCTCCAGAACAAACACGCCGACTCCGCCGGTATGGAGCGGGAACAGGGCTACCTCTACCCTCACGACTTCCCCCACCACTGGGTACGGCAGCAGTATCTCCCCGACAGCCTTCTGGGAACCCGGTACTACACCTACGCCGAAAACAAAGCCGAACAGGCGGCCAAACGCTACTGGGAAGAGATCAAGGGACCCGATTTCTAAACGCAGAAAGACCCGCGGTTTACACCGCGGGTCTTTTGTCATGTTTCATCTTCGATCGATCCAGTCCTGGACACCGTTCATCAGCTTGCTCAGGTGCCAACCGTCCAGAAGGCGGTGGTTGAGCTGCACCGCGTAGGGCAGCAGAAGCCTCTCCTCCCGCTTTTCAAACTTTCCCCAGGTCACCCTTGGAATGGAGTCGTCCGGGTTGATGTAGCGCGACAAGTTTTTTGAGAAATTGGGACAGCATACTTGAGAAAAAACGGGCCAATCTTAGAAGCATTTCCGAGCCTGCTCGCTTGCGTCAACCGCCCCCCCAGAAGCACGGGAGCGGCACACGCAAGAGGGCGGGCTCAAAGCATACGGGAGGAGCGACGAATAGCCGCCCCTCCCGTGCTTTTTGCCCTCTTGTGGGTTAGGTTACTACCGGCCCTTTACGGGCCGTTTTGCGGGCCTCTACGGCCCTTCGGTGGGTGTCCCTGGGGCGTTACTCCTCCGGCTCGAGAGTGCCTTCCTCCTGCGCCGCCAGATACTCGGCGACGGGGATGATGTACTCCTCGGGCAGGGACTCAATATCGCGCTTGCTGTTCTTCACCAGAACGGCATAGACGGAAATCATGTACTCTTTCACTTTCATTTTGCTTGTCCTCCTTCAATCTGCTTGATCTTACTTTCGAGGCTCGAGACCTTCTCCGTGAGCCCCATGACCTCCTCGAAGAGACCGGCGATCGCCTCATAGAGGTCGATGTTCTGCTCCTCCGCTTCTTCCGCCCTCTGACGCTCGATCTCGGTGATCGGCATCTTAGGGGTCAGATACTTCATGCTCTGGTTCATTCGTAAGCACCTCCAAACCCGGAGATCGAGACCTCTCCCTCATAGCCCTCGTTCTTCTCGATGGTGAAGCGGACATTCACGCCCCACTTTTCGGCGGTCTTGGACTGGTTGAGGAAGTTGTAGACCCGGTTGATCGCGACCTGCGCCGTGATGTCCTCCCACGCCGGGGAGGCATCAAAGGCATTGTTACACGCTTCGACCTTGGCGACCGATCCCTCAATATGCCATGTAGGCGTGATGAGGATCTTCGTCGCCCGGGTGTCCGTCTCCTCCGGCTGCGCGAACTGGAAGGCGATGACGGTCTCCTTCTTGGAGAAGTTCCAGACCCTCACACTCGTCGCGAAGTTGCCATCAACGGCCTCGACGCGGAGCTGGTGATCCCCATTTGCGAGGACGAGCCAATTCTCACGGGAGAGCTCGATCGTCTCCTCCTGGCCGAGCGTAGCTTGATAGCTGCGGATCTGCTTGTCGTCGACGAACTCGGTGACGACCACGTTGTCGCCCTCGACGTCGGTGACGGTGTACTTCTCGGCGAAGCTGCCCGTCTGCTGGCCGAGGTCTTCGTCCTGCCCAGAGATAGCCGGAGCCGAGTTCGTCCGCTTATGGGTACTGTTGTGATCGGTCGTGTTGAGGTTGGTGTCCAGGTCAGAGGAAACCGGGGCAGGGAGTCCGGTGATGACTTCCTCGCGGGTGATGAACCTGTCCCACTCGTTATTGGTAGGTGTTCCTCCGGCATACCAGTCGTTATTCCGCCGGTTGCTGCCTCCGGTGAGGAGGCGGCACTTGTACTTTGTCCCGTCGATGGTGATGGTCTTGCCGGTGACATAGCCCTGCCCGTTCAAGTCATCCCACGAGACGCTGACCAGAATGACGCGGTCGCAAATGAGGCGGGTTTTGTCCCCGTCCTTGATCTTGACCCATTGGAGCTTGTTCGCGTCCGCGCTGGGAGTGTCTCCGAAGGTGTAGTTCGCCATGCTGCCGGACATCTGCGGGATGTCTCCGTAGAGCCGACAATCATTGTCCGGGCAGTCCTCCGCCAGCGCCAGCCCCAGGGCGTAGACCTGCGCCGTCTCCCGGTGCCGCTTGAGTTCCGGGTGAAGGTTCTCGAAGGTCGCCCGCTTTTCCCGGCGAGGACGTTCCTCCCCGAAGGTGTCCGGGAGGACGTAGCAGTCTTCCCGATCCAGAAGGCCCAGGTCGCGGAGGGCGACCTTGTAGCCGTAAAGCTCATGCGCTGCCGTGCGCTCGTCCACGTCCTTATCGAAGCATCGGTGCTGCTCATGCGGCGCTCCCATCCGGCGGCGAGGCGTCCGCCGTGTGGTGCTGTGTCCAGTTTGTGACGCCGGAAACGAATTGAAGTAAAGGGGGTGAAAGACCCTCGCCGCTCGCTTTTACTCTACCGCCGCCTCCTTTTCTCTTTCTTTTTGGGTGGTGGTGTGCTATGCTGTCTTTGCTTAATTTTTTAATCTACGAGTATTTTATTAAACAAATGAGGATTTGTCAAGCGAGAAATCCTCGTTCATTAAATTTTTATTAAACAATGGAGGAATATATGGACACTACATTCACGGATGTTGGATTGAGGATCTCAAAGCGAATTAGAGAACTCGGTCTCAAACAATTAGACGTATGCAATAAAAGCGGCCTTTCTACAACGGCCTTGAGCCAATATTGCACGGGGAAGCGCATCCCGGACACTCTCTCCCTCTATAAGCTCTCGATCATCCTCGGAGTATCAATGGAATGGGTTTTGACTGGGGATAATTTAACAAGTGAGAAGCAAGCCCCCGAGCCGCTCGGCCTGGATGAGATAAAGGCCGCCCAGGGCCTCACGTGCGACGGCCTCCCGCTGTCCGAGGATGAGGTCGACCTCGTCGCCATGTATAGGCTCCTCCCGCCCTCCCATCGTGAGGAGCTTTTTGACCTAGCCTACTTCAAATACAAGCGCGTCGTCGAACAGAAAAAAGAGTCTATCTATTCAACATACTTCGACGGGAGCGAGGACGAAAAAAGCAGCCCCGCTGGGAGCCGTGAGGCCCGCGACGGAACCGCCTAATTTTTTTGTCCTGCCATGATTAAAAACTAAATCAAAATTCTGTCCCTTTGCTTCGGTTGGCCCAAAACGGCCCGAACCCCCCGAAAACCCAGGAAATACGGGCAAAGGGACACGTCCCCGCGACTTTGCCGAAAATGTCCCTTTGCAAAAGGGCCGTTTTGCCGCGCCTGGGCCCGGTCGTCGCCGCCGCCGTAACGCCTGGAATAACAGCTCGTAACGCTTCCGCGCCGCCGATCCACGCCGCCGAACCCCTGTTTTTGACCCCTGCCGTTAATTTTTGCACGGTTTAACGCCCCGTTTGCACGGCTCGCCCGCTTGCCTTCCGGGGCCGTCTCTGCTATACTGTGACCATGGGCCGCGAAGCCCGTCCTCTTTGTCTGCTGCTGTGACTTCCGGGACGGGCCAAGCGGCCCTCTTTTTGCCCTCAAATGCCCTTGTTTCAAGGGTTTCGCCCCGTTGCGGGTACGATATGCCCCAGCCGCGCCGCCGCCGTTGCGGGGCCTTCCAAGGCTCCCCAGGGCATGAAAAAAGGACGCCGACCGCGTCGACGCCCTCGTCTCAAGTTGTCTGATAAAGCCGGGCCGGATCAATGCCCTGTCCCGGGTGAAAATGCCCTGTTTCCCGCACAAATAGCGGGTTTTCTCGCGGTCTCCCGTCCTGTCCCGGTTTATCCCGTGTTTCTCAATTACGTTGTCCCCGCACAGTTGATATCCATCTCGTTGGTAAGGCTGGTAAAGCTCATCCAGGGCAGGCAGGAAATATAGACCAGATCGTCCCTGGCCTCCGACTCCGCCGGTGGGAAGGGCGACTTCTGGGCTGCATCATACCGGGCACACCGGTCACAAAATTCCTCCATGCTGCCGCCGAAGGGCACCGTTACGATCTTCAGCAGATGGGTGTCCCCATCCATGACCACAAAACTGGGGTCCAGATGGTCGTGCTTCACCACCTGGCTACCCCGGATTTTATAGAGGTAATCGGGCAGGTCATTCATCACCGTCATGGTGGCGTAGATGAGACTGTAATAAAAGGAGCCCTTCCGTTCTCTGACCCACGGATAGAACTCGGTCACATCCAGGGTGCTGGTCACATTATAAAATGGAAAAGAAAGCCCGGAAAAGAATTGGAAATGTTCCTTGCGGGGCCAGGTCTCCAGGTCTACCAACTCCATGTCACTTCGTCCCCTTCTGGAAGAAGGCACACCAGGGCCGCAGAGTGCAGTTCTGGCAATCCGGCTTCCGCGCGGTACACACCGCCCGGCCGTGGAGCACCAGCCGGTGGCAGAAGTTGTTGGACTCCTCCGGAGGCAGTACCTTCCGCAGCTGGGTCTCCACCTTGCCCGGGTCCTTGGTGCCGTCGGTGAGGCCCAGCTTGCCCGAGATGCGGATGCAGTGGGTGTCCGCCACCACCACGCCGGGGACGTGGTAGACGTCCCCCAGAATGAGGTTGGCCGTCTTGCGCCCCACGCCGGGCAGTTTTAGCAGATCCTCCATGTTGTCGGGCACCTTGCCGTCAAACTGCTCCAGCATCATCTGGGAGGCGGCCACGATGTCCCGGGCCTTGGCCCGGAAAAAGCCGGTGGAGTGAATGTACTCCTCCACCTCGGACACGTCGGCCTGGGCCAGGGACTCCAGGGTGGGGAATCGGGCAAAGAGGGCCGGCGTCACCATGTTCACCCGCTCGTCGGTGCACTGGGCCGACAGGCGGACGGCAAACAGCAGCTCATAGGGTTTGGGGTAGTTGAGGGAACAGATGCCCTCCGGATAAAGGGCCTTGAGCTCCTCCACGATGGCTCTGGCTCGCTCTTTCTTTGTCATATCGGCCATTCCTTTCCATGCCGCACTGCCGGCGGTCTTTCGCCGGATTCTGCTATCATAATATCTGTATTTCACAAAAACAGCTGGTTTTGTCTGTTTTTATAAAATTGTGCGGCTCTGCCGCGCGGATAAAACGCATTGCGGTTTATTTAGTCTCCATTATCATACCATAAATGTCGGCAATATGCGACTGTGTTTTTCCAAGAATGACAGTTGTATTTCTCCAAACGTTCCGGTATAATATTTGCATGTCACTTTGACACATTACTTTCTTGATGCGAGGTGCGACGGCAATGGTACAAGAAATGATCGATTTCCTCACCGCCAACGACCCGGAAGTGGGCGCCACCGTGGCGGCCGAGCTGGCCCGGCAGCGGCGGAACATTGAGCTCATCGCCTCTGAGAACATCGTCAGCGAGGCGGTACTGGTGGCCATGGGCACGGTGCTCACCAACAAGTACGCCGAGGGCTACCCCGGCAAGCGCTACTACGGCGGCTGCCAGGAGGTGGACGTCACCGAAAACATCGCCCGAGATCGGGCCTGCAAGCTCTTCGGCGCCGACCATGCCAACGTCCAGCCCCACTCCGGCGCCCAGGCCAACTACGCCGTCTATCAGGCGCTGTGTGAGCACGGCGACACCGTGCTAGGCATGGATCTGGGCAACGGCGGCCACCTCACCCACGGCTCTCCCGTGAACTTCTCCGGTAAGAACTATCATATGGTCTCTTACGGTCTCAACGACAAGGGTTACATCGACTATGACCAGGTCCGGGACCTGGCCCGGCAGCACAAGCCCAAGATGATTATTGCTGGCGCCTCCGCCTACCCCCGGATTATTGACTTTAAGGCCTTCGCTGACATCGCCCACGAGGTAGGCGCCTACCTGTTCGTGGACATGGCCCACATCGCCGGTCTGGTGGCCGCCGGGCTCCACCCCTCCCCCGTCCCCTATGCCGACGTGGTCACCACCACCACCCACAAGACCCTCCGTGGTCCCCGGGGCGGCATGATCCTCTGCAAGGAGGAGCTGGCCAAGAAGATCGACTCCGCCATCTTCCCCGGCTCCCAGGGTGGTCCTCTTCTCCACATCATCGCCGCCAAGGCTGTGGCCTTCGGTGAGGCTCTCAAGCCCGAGTTCAAGACCTATCAGGAGCAGATCATCAAAAACGCTGCCGTCCTGGCCCAGTCCCTCACCGACGCCGGCTTCGACCTGGTCTCCGGCGGCACCGACAACCACCTGATGCTGGTGGACCTGCGCAAAGCCCACATCACCGGCAAGGAGCTGGAGAAGCGGCTGGATGAGGTCTGCATCACCGTCAACAAGAACGCCATCCCCAACGACCCCGAGAAGCCCTTCGTCACCAGCGGCATCCGGGTGGGCACCCCTGCCGTCACCACCCGCGGCTTCGGCGAGGAGGAGATGAAGGTCATCGGATCCCTGATCTGGCAGGCCGCCACCGACTTTGACGCCAAGGCCGACTCCATTCGGGAGACCGTTGCCGCCATGTGCGCCAAATACCCCCTCTATCAGTGAGTCTGACCCCATCAGCAAGCGAGGAGCCTGTCCACCGTGGCCAGGCTCCTCGCTTTGTATTATTGGGGAAATATTCTTTTGTCTTTTCTGCAAAATCTGATGTATTGAAATTAAAAATATATTGGTGTTGGTTGGCATTGTCCACAGGACACGGTTTGCCGCGTCAGCCAGGAAAGTTGGAACAGGACCCATGGAAGCAGATTTGCGTAACGAGTTTGGGCTCTATCGTACTCTCTATGGAGTTTTTGAGGAAATACCGCAGAAGGATATTAATTTGGTCACCGGGCCTATTCTGTTTTTCCGGGTTTCTCAGCGGTCTTTACGACATTTCTCAAGATGCACACGGTTGCTGTTTCATCGAGGACTGTGTGAACATTGTATATGCCCCCGATGTTCCAAAGGCCTATGGAGGGTTTTAAGGAAGAAATCAGCCTTACGTTGTCTTCCGGGGCAGACGGTTTTTCACTTGTGGTCGGTGTCGATGATCTCAAGTCCATCAACCTCAGGCAGGGACGGCATGCCGGTGACGCCGTTCTTAAAAATGTAGCAGAGAATTTGGACGTCACATATGGAACCCGACAGCTCTATCGGGTCAACAGAGGTGGAACCCATCGGTTCCATCCGTGTTCTTGAGCCAGAACGCAAGAAAGTCCACCGTTTTTATCAGGCCTTGCTGTCTGACACCATCGCCTATGTTCAGGTCGATCTTGAGGGCGGTCAGCTTATGTCAGTGGGCGGAGTTTGGTGTCCCCATCATCAGGACTACCGCACTACCGCCCGCCGGGACCCACTGACCCACATCACGCCTCTCTTGATACTCCTGTGTAAACTACAGTATGGCAAAATGTGTCCGACCGCTAAACAGCGGTCGGGCACATTTTGCCATCTGTTTTTGTCACGCCATCGAGCACGTGAACTGCCGTTTTTACAGATCCACGATGACGCCGGGATTGAGGATATTATTGGGATCAAAGGCACGCTTGATGTTGCGCATGATCTCCAGCACATGGGGGGTATACTGCAGTTCCATGTAGGGCTTCCGGGTCTTACCGGTACCGTGCTCGGCAGTAACGGTTCCACCGTACTTCAGAGCGGCCTTGTAGATGTCCCGGCGCATATCATCGGCCCACTCAGGCACCTTTCCATCTACCATGAGGATGAAGTTATGGAAGTTGCCATCGGCCACGTGACCAAAACGGGGGCTGCGGGTGCCATACTTCTCGGCAATGGCGTCGATGTCCCGGAGCAGATCGCCGATGTGGGCCACGGGGACAGCGGTATCCAGGGAGTCCACAAACTCGGGCTTAAAAACCTCGTAGATATCGGAGCGGATCTCCAGGATATTACGCTGTTCCTTCTCGTTCTCAGCGATGACGGAACCCACGGCACCGTTGTTCTCGCAGATCTCGGCGATGGTACCTGCGGTCTCATAGAGGGCGTCCTCGGTGGCCTCCTCCACCATGTAGATGAGGTCCACACAGCCCTCGTCGCTCATGGGCCAGGTCTTGCTGATGCGCTTGGCGGTCTCCACGGCGATATCGCGATCCATGTACTCTACGGCCAGGGGGATGATACCCGCCTTCTGGACCTCACCCACCGATTTGACGGCGGACTCGGTGTCCTTAAAGGAGCAGACCAGAGCACCGGTGTAGTCCAGGCGGGGATAGAGCTTCAGTGTGGCCTCCAGAACCACGGCCAGGGTGCCCTCGGAGCCTACCAGCAGGTGGAGCAGGTCATAGCCCATGTTGTTCTTCACCAACTTGCCACCGAACTGAACAATCTCGCCGTTGGGGAGGCAGACCTTCATGCCCTTGACATAGCTGCGCATGATGCCGTGCTTCACGGCCCGGACACCACCGGCGTTCTCAATGCACATGCCGCCCACCTGGGCGCCCTCGTCGCCGGGGTGGCAGGGGAAGTACAGGGCATGGACGTTCTCATTGAGGTATTCATTGAGCTTGGCCAGCGTGACGCCGGTCTGACAGGTAATCATCATATTGGTCTCATCCACCTCTACGATGTCCTTAAAACGTTCCATGGACATGATGACGGAGGGGATGGTTGGGATGGCCGCGCCGCAGGCGCCAGTACCACCGCCGCGGGGAATGATGGGGGTCTTGGTCTCGTTGGCCCACTGGAGGATCTTGGAGACCTCCTCATAAGTACCGGGACGGACCACCAGACAATCCTCGCAGGCCTTGGGACGGACAAACTCCTCCGTCTCGTCATAGAGATAGCCGGACACATCCTCCTTGGAAGAATAGACATAATCCTTACCGCAGATGCCGATGAGCGCGTCGATGAATTCCTGTTTCATTGCTGTTCTTACCCCTTTCTATGTGGCGCGGTCAGACCGCGTCCTGAGCGGATTCTTTCCCAAGGACTTTTTTCTTATAGATCTGAGTAACGATGGCGTTTACTACGCCGATGGCCATGATGACAGCCGCATAGATGAAGATGTTCTGGTAGCCAGCATTGCCATGCTTATCCAGCCAGTAGCCAAAGAGGACGAAGATAAAGAGGTCGGGGCAGTAGCCGATGGCGCACACCACACCGGAGGTGGTACCTGCATACTTTCTGGGGATCTTCAGCTCCGAAGGAACGGCGAACATACAGCCGCGAGCCATATAGGTGAGCACGCCAGCGCACAGGGTAAGTGCTGTAAGCACGGCCGCGCTGGTACCGACAGGCACGAGCATAAAGACAAGCACGATCACCACGGCCGCCGCCAGAGAGACGCCTACCACTTTGGAGACCGAGTGAATCTTGTCGCCCAGCCAACCGCCCACCGGAGCACCGATGAAACGGGTACCGTACTGCCGGATGATGGCGATGGCACCCGTGCCAGCCAGGGAGACACCCAAAACGTTGCTGAAATAGGGGGTGTAATAGGAGAGGGTGCAGTACATGGTGTAGGTAGTGAACACAGCGATGCCGGACATCCAGGTCCGTGGGTTAATCACGATGCTCACCCAGTCCCTGATGGTCATCTTGGAGTTGATGTTGCTCTCACCACCGCTTTCAGGAGAGGGCTTTCCGGGGTCGGGGACCAGAACGGCCAGGATGACCAGGGAGATCACGCCCAGCACGGCATAGCCGATGATGGCCGCCTTGAGGCCGTTGGTGCCAAAGGTATCATTGGCAAATTTGGCAAAGAGGAACAGAGCGATGAAGTTCACAATAACGTTGGTAATGCCGCAGAAGGACTCGGTAAGACCGAAAATAGTGCCCTGCTGGTTCTCACTGCCCACCAGACGGACCAGCTTGGTGTGGGCAGGGAAATAGAGGAAGAGGGCAAAGAATGCAAACCCGGCCCAGATAATGAGAGCGAAACTGTAGGTCATGTTGAGCACAAACAACACATTGAGCACGCAGATTACGCCCACCGACAGCAGATAGATCTTCTTGGTATTGAATTTATCGCTGAGCATGCCTCCGAAGGGCGCCAGCAGGTTGCCGATGCCAAAGATAGTGATGAGGTATCCCAGCTGCTGCTGGGTACAGCCCAGCGTGCCCACCAGGGAATCGTAGAACACATACTGGATAAAGGGGGTCGCGTAGACGATGGTATAGCCCAAGCCAAGGAAGAAGATGATGGTTAGTTGACGTACGCTCAGTTTGGTGCTGTGTTTTTCCGCATTACTCATTCAAAACCCTCACTCTCTGGACAGATGTCCTGATTTTATGGGTCAGATACCTCCTGACCCCAGATATCCTTTCGCAAGAAGCCATCGGTGTCGAAGAGCATCTCCTCTGGACCGGAGAGCAGCACGACGTCTTCACGATCCTTGATGTCCTGATACAAGGCCTCAGAGACCAGGATTTCAGATATGTGAAGTGTATTCTTGATGCGGGCCACCCTGGGGTGGTCAAAGTCTGTCTCGACACAGGTTCGGATGGCGGTGAGCACGGCATCCCGGTCGGTTTCCACATAGGTGGGAATCTGCCCTCTGCTGAGCATGGAGGCGGTCACGTTGTTGAGCCACGTGGCGTACCAGTCGATCTCGTTGAGACATCTTCGGACCGTCAGGTCACACAAGTTGATGCCGCAGCCGTTGTGACAGGATGCTTCGGTAATGCCGAGGACCACCAGTCTCTGCAGGTCCAGGACCCCTGGAAAATCTCCCGTATCATTCCGCCCCGTGATGTTGGGGTCCATGCCGCTGCCGCTGATGTCTTTGCCGATCTCATCCACCACCAGCACATCGCAGCGGTCAAACTTAAACCTGGGAAGCTGGGTCTTGGCAAAGGCCTGCAGCCGGGCATCCAGGTCCAGAATAGCCGTGCTCTCACAGGCCTCGATCCGGCAGATCTGGTCATAGGCGTTCTGAACAACACCGACACCAAAGGCCACTTTCCCGGTCTTCATGAAGATCTCGGTCACCTTTGGGATGTACTCTGGGAAACGACTGAGCCGCTTGGTGTGGAATACAGATGCTCCCTTTCCCTTGGCCAGGCCGATGGCCACCATTTTGCCCAAGCCGCTCTCGTGCTTTCCCCGAAAATCAGTGTGGGGCTTAACCTTGTTGAACAGGATCACCCCGTCGGCCTCCCAGGCATTCTTATCACAGTAGAGCGGCGTTCCATCCTCCAGGACTCCGTACTGCTCCACCTCCATGCTGGAGTACACCGGCACGCCCATGGCCTCTTGGGTGATCCCATACTCCGCTAGGATCTGCCGCTGTCCCTCTGCCGTCGATCCGCCGTGACTTCCCATCGCGGGCACGATGAAGGGCTCTGCCCCCCACGCCTTACAGGTGTCACAGATGGTGCGGACCAACTTGTCGAGGTCCGGAATGCCCCGGCTGCCCACCGTCAGCGCCAGCCGCTTGCCACGCAGCCGCTCCCGGTCAAGCACTGAGGACTCCAATTGCTTCCGCAGATGTCCCGAAACGTCCTGGATGTGCCAGTCATCGTATTTCTGCATGATCCGGTACATGGGCGGGATGACGATGCGGTCCGCCTCCTGGAGAGGCAGATCCAGTTTAGGAAACGAGATCAACATCCCTCACACCATCTCCTTTCCACAGCCGTTGTCACATCTTTTGCGGAAAGGCCAGACCTTAGCTCCGTGCAGCCAGACAGGCCAGTGCGATGGAATTGAGCTTGATCTCCGGCGTGTCCGCCCTGGACCCCAGGATCACCGGATGGGTAGCCCCCAGCACGATGCCCGCCCAGCGGCACTTGCACAGGTGGATCCAGGACTTGCCCATGATGTTCCCCGCCTCCATATTGGGGAAGATCACGATGTCGGTCTCGCCGGTGATCTTGCTGTCGATCTTCTTGTGGGCCGCGGCATGGGGATCGAAGGCCACGTCGAAGGCAATGGGTCCCTCGATGATGCAGGGCAGATCCGGCCCCAGAGCGCCGCTGGCCACATACTCCACCAGTCCGGCGGCATCCACCGTGGACTGGATCTTGGGGTCCACCATCTCATTGGCCGTCAACGCGGCCACCTTGGGATTCTCCAGTCCGATGGACTTGGTGGCCAGAAGAATATTTTTCAAAATATCCTTTTTCTGCTCCAGATTGGGCGCTACGTTGATACCACTGTCGCTACAGTAGACCAGCTTATGGTAGCCGGGCGCCTCGTATACTGCCATCATGGACAGCAGTCGTCCCGTACGCAAGCCGTGCTCCTTGTTGAGGATACCCCGCATGTAGACGCTGGTGTTCACCAGCCCCTTCATGAGCACCTGGGCACCGCCTTCCCGCACGGCCTTGACAGCGGTGGCAACCGCCTCTTCCTCCCCGTCAGCTGCCAGGATATCCAGAGGCTTGAGGCCGATCTCTTCACAGATGCCGCCTATCGCCTTGGGGTCTCCCACCAGCACCGGGCGAACAAACCCCAGATCCGAGGCCGTCTTGACCGCCTGGAGCAGTTCCTTGTCGGCAGCAGCGGCCACACTGACGGTAAAGGGCTCGATGGAACGCACCTTCTCAAGAACTTCATCAAAATTTTTCAGCATTTCATGACTCCTCCACAGGGCCGCATCTCTTGTCCCAGCGGCAAGGTTTGTTGATATACAGTACGCCGTACCCAAAGAAACAAAGTACAATCGAGAGCAGTGGATTGATATAGTGCAGCAGGGCAAATCTCCAGTATTCCGCAGTGGAGACTCCCAGCGCTGCCGTGACAAACATGCTGGTGGTGGACCAGGGGACAAAGACCTGGGTCAGGGTGCCACCCTCTTCCAGCAGCCGGGAGAGCATCTCAGGACGCAGTCCACGCTCCTTGAAGGTCTCCCGGAACAGGTTACCGTTGAGCACTAGGGTAAGGTAGACCTCGCCCATGACCATGGTGCCCACGGTGGCCGATCCGATGACCAACGGCACCATCATTTTGTCTGACTTGACCTTTGAGACCACCAGTCCTACGACTTTATGCAGATACCCCACCCGCTCCATGACACCGCCGAAGGAGATCGCAATGCAGGCCAGCGAGAAGGTATACATCATACTCTGGATCCCGCCCCTCTGGAGCAGGGTGTCCACCATCTCCACACCGGTGGAGGCGGTGTAGCCGTAGTTCAGGCCCGAGATCACATCCCGGATGCTGACCCCCTGCACCACCACTGCCAGAATGACTGCCAGCAGCGTACCGATGGCCATACCCGGTATGGCGGGGAACTGCCGGATATTGAGCACCAGCAGAACCACAACAGGCAGCAAAAGAACAGGCGAAATATAGAACGTTGTTCCAATCATGTCGATAAAAGTATTAATGGTGGTGTAATCCATCTGCCCATCCTGATAAAAAAGACCAATGATCGTGAAGATCACAAAGACGATGATATAGGCCGGAAGTGTGGTCATCCACATGCTGCTGATATGCCGCTGCAAGGTCGTCCCCGCTGCCGCCGGCGCCAGATTCGTGGTATCAGAAATGGGGGACATCTTGTCGCCGAAGGAGGCCCCACACAGCACCATGCCGGCGGTCAGCCCAGCCGGAATCCCCATTCCGGCGCCGATCCCCATCATGGCCAGTCCCATGGTCCCCACTGTCCCCCAGGAAGTACCGATGGACATGGAGGTCAGGCTGCACAGCAGAAGGCCAACTGGGAGAAACAATTTGGGCGTGATGTAGTGCAGTCCGTAATAGATCAGCGCCGGCACCGTTCCGGAGAAGATCCATGCTGCGATGATGAGGCCAATGAAAATGAAGATCACCATGGCCGACATGGACTGACCCAGCGTTTTCTTCATGCATTCCAACAGGTCATCAAAGCTATATCCAAGCGGAGCCGAGGCAATGCAGGCAAAGGCCAGGGCCACTAGCATGACAATATGAATATCCAGTTCAAAGATCACCAGTCCGAAGAGCATGATCCCCATAGCGATTAGGAATACCACAAGGGACATTCCAACGCTTGGTTCGCGCTTGGTCCTACATTCGGGTTGAGACAAGATGGCCGCCCTCTTTCTCCATGTTATCCTTCCTTTCCCACCTGCCTCCTCACAGGACGCAGGCGACGGTTGGGAGCTTTCCGCTCATTGGTAGACCTTTGCCGTCTCCTCCCCACGGAGCACCCGCAGGGCTCCCAAGGCCAGTGCCTCCATTTCAAACTCGCCAGCCACCACTTCCATGGGGGCCAGGAAGGCCGTCATACGGCCCACCTCACGGACCACGTACTCGGAGTGGGCAATTCCGCCGGTGAGTACGATACGGTCCACCTTCCCCTCAAAAGCGGCAGCGTAGGAGCAGATCTCCTTGGCGATGGCATAGACATAGGCCTCATAGACCAGCTTTGCTTTTTCATCGCCCTCAGCCATGCGCCGCTCCACTTCCTGGGCATCCTTGGTACCCAGATAGTCGTACATACCACCCACAGAGCTGAGCTTCGCCACCATTTCCTCATGGGTGTATTTCCCGGAGTAACACAGCTCCACCAGCGGATAGGTGGGCAAGCCGCCGCTGCGCTCGGGAGAGAAGGGACCATTGGTCCGGCCACCGCTACCGTCGATCATTAGGCCGTGCTTATGGGCCACGATAGAGTTGCCGGAGCCCAGATGGGCCACGATGAGGTCACATTCTTCATAGGGCTTCCCCACCCGTTCCGCCGCCCACCGGGCCACCGCCTTGTGGTTGAGGGCGTGGAACCAGCTGGGCCGCTCCAGATCGGAGATGCCGGAGATCCTGGCTATAGGCATGAGCTCATCCACAGAGACGGGGTCTACCACGAAAGAGGGAATCCCCAGCTCATCGCCGATCTCCTTGGCCAGCACAGAGCCCAGGTTGGAGGGATGTTCTCCGTGGACGGCGTTGCGCATATCCTCCACCATACGGTCATTGACGGCGTAAGTTCCGCCCGGAATAGGCTCCATCAGGCCGCCCCGACCGGCCACGGCGGAGAGCGCCTTCAACTCGATGCCCTGCTCTGTGACCGCCCGCAAGATAAGCTCCTTCCGATAGCCGAATTGATTGAATACCTTGTGAAAGGGCTTCAGGTCCTCCGCCGTATGGGTGATATTGGCCTTGAAGAGTTGCTTGTCGTCCTCAAAAACCGCGATCTTCGTGGAAGTGCCACCCGGATTGATGACCAGGATCTTCATGTTCCTTTCCCCGCCTTTCTTTATTGTTCTATTCTTCAGAACAATGTTCCTATATTGTCGGAAAAGAAAGAAACGCGCGGCGCTTCTTCCCATTACGCTGTTGAGCATACCCCCATTCTCTGGAAATGTCAAGCATACTTTTTGTACAAAATCACAATGATTTTTTATGCATTTAAAACACGTGTCCCATGTGGCGGAACAGAAACCTGGTGTCAAAAGTTACTGGAAATTTCTCGGGCGATCCGCTTGACCGCTTCGATCCGCTCCTCAATATCGCCGGAGAGCATGCGGCTGGTGGGGCCGGAGAGACTGATGGCTGCCACTGCCTCCCCCTTTTGGTCCAAAATAGGCGCACCAATGCACGTCAGACCATATTCCAGCTCCTCGTGGTCCAAGGCATAGCCCCGATCCCGAACCTTCGCCAGTTCTGACCGCAGTGCCGCCACTGTGGTAATCGTATGGTCGGTGTGAGGACGCATCGGGTGGGTCTCATAAACGCCAAGGTCAATGTCGGCGCTGTATGCCAACAGGCATTTGCCCACCGAAGAGCAGTAGCACTCGCTGCTGGACCCCACCGGCGGGTTGACAGTGAGAACCTGCCGGTTGCTCTCCTCCTTCAGGATGATGACGCTGCGGTAGACATCGTCCGGATTGCGTTCAAGAATGGAGACATTGACTACCTCGCAATAGGCGTCATAGAGCTTTTTTGCATAGGGACGGACGATCTCCGGCAGCCCCATCCGGTTTTCTACCCCCTTCCCCAGGACGAACAGACGGTTTCCCAGCCAGTATTTTTCCGTCTCTGGATTTTTGCGGACAAAACCACGGTTCTCCAGGGTCACCAGTGTGCGGTATACCGTGCTCTTATAGACGCCCAGGTCCGCCGCGATCTTGGTAATGCTGGTCTCCTTCCCCTCATGGTACAGATAGATCATGATCTCCAGAGCCCGGTCCACCGACTGAATGATGTCAGACACACGACATTCCTCCCTAAACACTCGCAATTTTCAACCATAATTAAACTACACTTCCAAATCGGTGTCAAGCTGTTCCACACAGTGAAACAATTTTCATATCCGCTAAATTTTCCTTCCGGGAGGTATTGACATGGGCAGGCGGTGGGTGTATGCTCTAAATATCGGAACATAGTTCTATTCTACGGAACAAATAGTGAATGGAGGGACCCAGATGAAGGTCGAAATCAACCGGGCGCGGTGCAAGGAATGCGGCCTTTGCATCCACAACTGCCCCAAAAAGTGCATCAGCAAGTCGACTGAGCTCAACGATGCCGGGTATTACCCTGTGCAGATCGACGACGAAGCCTGCATTGGCTGCGGCATCTGTTACACCGTGTGTCCCGACGGCGTGTTCCACGTCCTGGGCTGAGTGAGCGGAAAGGAGTATATACGACATGGCTGAAATGATGAAAGGCAACGAGGCCATCGCAGAGGCCGCCGTCCGGGCAGGCGCGCGGTTCTATGCTGGCTATCCTATCACCCCTTCCAGCGAGATCATGGAATATCTGTCCTGGCGTATGGCGGAGGTCGGCGGTTCCTTTGTCCAGGCCGAGAGCGAGCTGGCCGGCATCAACATGGTCATCGGCGCCTCTGCCTGTGGTGTTCGGGCCCTCACCGCCTCCTCTGGCCCGGGTATCTCCCTGAAGCAGGAGGGCATCTCCACCCTATGCGACGAGGGTCTCCCCGCCGTGGTCATCACCCAGGTCCGTTACGGCAATGGCCTGGGCACTCTCTTCACCGCCCAGTGCGATTACAACCGAGAGACCCGTGGCGGCGGTCAGGGCGACTACCGTTGCATCGTCCTCTGTCCCTCCTCTGTACAGGAGTTCGTGGACCTGATGCTCCCCGCCTATGAACTCTCTGAGAAGTACCGCATCGTAGTGGTCATGATGGGCGAGGGCACGCTGGGCCAGATGATGGAGCCGGTCACCCTCCCCGATTTCGTGGAGACCAAGCGGACCCCCTGGGCCCTCACCGGCAAGTACGACTATAAAAAGATCGGTATCTTCGAACGGGACTCCCGCAAGGAGGCTGTGGAGCTGCGTGAGAAGTACGCCGCCATCAAGGAGAACGAGCAGCGCTGGTTCGACGAAGGCGTTGAGGATGCCGACTACGTGTTCGTGGCCTACGGCGTTCCCGGCCGGGCCACCTTGGGCACCATCCGTGAGCTGCGGGCCGAAGGCGAGAAGGTGGGCCTCATCCGTCCCATCACCGCCTGGCCCTTCCCGGAAAAAGCCTTTGCCAAGATCAACCCCGCCTGCAAGGGCGTCATCACTGTGGAGGAGAATGCCACCGGCCAATTGGTGGACGACGCCGCCCTCTACATCAAAAAGACCAACAAGGACCGCAATATCCCCGCCTACGCTCTTACATACGTCTATAACACGCCCCCCATCCGCAGCATCAAGGCCGATTATCACCGGATCAAGAACGGCGAAGTAAAGGAGGTCTATTGATATGGCCGCTACCCGTGAAAGAAAGGTCCCTGCCCTGGTGGACAAACCCATGGATTTTTGTCCTGGCTGTGGGCACGGCATCGTCAGCCGTCTGATCATGGAGGCTCTGGAGGAGCTGGACCAGCTGGACAACATCATCTTCCCCATCGGCGTGGGCTGCTCCTCCAACCTGGGCGCCGGTCTGGAGTGTGACCGTCTCCACTGCTGCCACGGCCGCGCCGGCGCGGTGGCCACCGGCATGAAGCGGGTGAGCCCCGACACCCTGGTGGTCTCCTACCAGGGCGACGGTGACGCCTACAACATCGGCATCGCCGAGACCTTCAACGCCGCCTACCGCAACGAGAACATCACTGTCATCGTCATCAACAACACTAACTTCGGTATGACCGGCGGCCAGATGTCCCTGACCACCATGGAGGGCCAGAAGACCTCCACCTCCATCTATGGCCGTGACTGCTCCGTCACCGGCTACCCCATCCGCTTCCCGGAGATCGTGGCCCAGGAGTTCCCCGGTGCCGCCTATGCCGCCCGGGGCACCGTCACCAATCCCGCCAACATCAACAAGCTCAAGGGCTACATCAAAAATGCCCTCCAGGCCCAGCTCAACCACGAGGGCTACTCCATCGTGGAAGTTCTCTCTCCCTGTCCCATCAACTGGGGTCTCACCCCGGTCAAGGCTATGGAGCGCATCGAAAAGGAACTGATCCCCTATTACCCCATCGGTGAATTCAAGAAGAGAGGAGAGGAGCAGAAGTGAGAGAGATCGTATTTGCCGGCTCCGGCGGACAGGGCGTTCTGACTGTGGGCCTCATCATTTCCGACATTGCCGCTACCGAGGGCCTGAACGTCACTTGGGTCCCCTCCTATGGCTCCGCCATGCGCGGCGGCACCGCCAACTGTACGGTGAAGTACTGCGCAGAAAACTACATCTACAATCCCTCCCAGGAGCAGCCCGACCTGCTGCTGGCCATGAATGAGCCCTCCCTCCATATGTTCCTCCCAATCGTGGCACCCGGCGGCACCGTGCTGGTGGGCGATACCGTCACCATTTCCGATGATGCCAGGCAGGATGTGACCTACGTCCACGTCAACTGCACTGAGATCGCCACCTCCCTGGGCAACCCCAAGGGCGCCAACGTGGTCATGACCGGCGCTGTTGTCAAGCTCATGGGCGACTTCACAAAGGAGGCCGCCATCGCCGCCATGAACCACATGTTCGAGAAGAAAGGCAAGTCTAAATTTAACGAGTCCAATGCCAAGGCCTTTGACGCCGGCTATAATGCTGTGGAGTGCCTCACCAACACCTCCTGTGTCCGCTGACAGAATAAGCACATGCCGCCTGACCCACACGGGTCAGGCGGCATTCTTTTTCCTCTATACCCAACACACGGAAGAGCTGGGAAGATCCTTTTCTTGTCTCTGCGCTCCATTTTAGGTACAATAAGTGCATATATCCGCGAAAAAGGAGCGTTCTATGTCTTTTCCAAAACCTTTTCTGCGGCGCACCTTCCTTCTTTGCGCCGTTCTTCTGCTGCTGCGACCACCGGTGGGAGCCGTCCCCGCTGGCGCAGGGGCCGACAACGATACATACGCATATCCCCAGAGCACGGTGGTGGGCTATTACGCCGGCTGGTCGGCCTACCAGGGCTACCGTGCCTCGGACATCCCCGCCCACCTGCTGACCCACATCAATTACGCCTTTGCCATGATTGACCCGGATACCGGCACCCTGGCCCTGGACAATCCCGTGCAGGACGAAAAAAACTTTACCGATCTCCGGGCCCTGCGAGAGGAATATCCCCATCTGAAGCTCATACTGTCGGTTGGTGGGTGGGACTACTCCGCCCACTTCTCCGATGTGGCTGCCACCGCCGCCGGACGGACCGCCTTTGCCCAGAGCTGCGCGAAGCTTCTTGCCGCCCATGACCTGGACGGCATCGATCTGGACTGGGAGTACCCGGTCTCCGGTGGCACCTCCGGCACCCACCACCGCCCCTAGGACAAGCAGAACTTCACCCTGCTCCTCCGGGCCATCCGCCAGGAGCTGGACCGTCAGGAAAAACGGGATGGCAAGGACTACCAGCTCACCATCGCCGGCGCTGCAGGGGACTGGTACCTGGGCAACATCCAGCCCACCGCCGTGGCCGACGTGGTGGACCACATCTTCCTCATGGCCTACGACATCCACGGCCCCTGGGACAAGTATGCCGACTTTAATGCTCCCCTCTATACGCCTTCTGGCTCAGCCCCACACTATCAGAACAGTGTCAGCGGCAGCGTGGAGGCCTATCTGGAAAAAGGCGTGCCCGCAGACAAGCTGGTGCTGGGCATGCCCCTCTACAGCTACCGCTATGACGGGGTAAACGGCAGCGAAAACGGACTTTATAGCACCTTCACTACCGCCCGCTCCATTCCCTATGACACGCTGGTGACCACCTACCTCTCCGACCCGTCCTACCGGCAGCTCCGGCACGCCGAGGCCAGGGTCCCCTACCTCTACGGTAATGGCAGCTTCCTCTCCTATGACGACTCCCAGTCCATGGCCGAAAAGGCCGCTCTGGCCCGGGATCTGGACCTCCAGGGCATCGGCTTCTGGGAGCTCTCCCAGGACGGGGGCGCCGTTCTCATCGAAAGCGCCGTCTCCCAGTTGGACGGCAGTCCCTTTGCCGATGTTTCCTCCGGCGCCTGGTATGCCACAGCCATGGCCTACGTCCACGAGCAGGGCTGGATGACCGGCACCTCTGCTAACCTATTCTCCCCCCACCTGTCCATCAGCCGGAGTATGACAGCCACCATTCTCCACCGTCTGGCGGGCAGCCCCAAGGCGGAAACCCCCTCCTTTCCCGATGTGGCCGACGACACCTGGTACACCCAGGCAGTAGCCTGGGCAGCGGAAGAAGGGATTGTCCTGGGCTATGAAAACGGCCGCTTTGGACCGGAGGACCCGGTCACCCGGGAACAGTTGGCCGCCCTGCTCTACCGCTACGCCCAATATCAGGGCTACGACACCGCCGGCCGGGCCAAGCTCTCCGGCTTTAAGGATGCCGCCCAGGTGAGCCCTTACGCCCGGACCGCCATGGCCTGGGCGGTGGACAACGGCCTGCTCACCGGCCGGACTCAGACCACCCTGGTTCCCGGAGGCACCGCCACTCGGGCGGAGTTGGCCGTGATCCTGGAGCGGTTTGCCGCGCTCTTTCTCCGCTGAATAAAAAACACCCTGTTTCCCGCTATAGCGGGAAACAGGGTGTTTTTCGTGCAAAATCTTACTTGGACAGATAGACCGCCTTCATGGCCGCATAGGTCATATAGCAGTCCAGCTTGGACACAGTCTCGAAGGGGGCGTGCATACTCAGCACGGGCACACCGGCATCCAGGGTGTCGATGTCCCGGTTGGCCATATAGCAGGCCACGGTGCCACCGCCGCCGGCGTCCACCTTGCCCAGCTCGGCCATCTGCCACACCACATCGGCGTCGTCCAGCACAGCCCGGATCTTGGCCACCACCTCGGCGGAGGCGTCGGAGGAGCCAGACTTGCCCCGGGCACCGGTGTACTTGGCCAGACCAATGCCATAGTTGGCCTTGGCGCTGTTGCGCTTCTCATAGACCTCGGGGAAGTTGGGGTCAAAGGCGGCGGTGACGTCGGCGGAGAGGCAGAAGGACTTCTCATAGCAGGCCTTCAGCTTCACGTCCTGGGCGTCGCACAGGTCAGACATAAAGGTATCAAAGGCGGCAGACTGCATGCCGCTGACGCCCTCGGAGCCGATCTCCTCCTTGTCAGCCAGCATGCAAACGGCAGTCTTGGCGGGGGCCTCCTCCAGGTCCAGCAGGCCGGCCAGGGCGGCGTAGCCGCACACCCGGTCGTCGTGGCCGTAAGCGCCGATGAGGGAGCGATCAAAGCCCACGTCGGAGGCCCGGAAGGCAGGGACCACCTCCAGCTCGGCAGAGATGAAGTCCTCCTCCACAATGCCGTACTTCTGGTTGAGGATGTCCATGATAGCCAGCTTCACCCGGTCAGACCCCTCGTCGCCGGCGAAGGGGCGGCTGCCGATGAGAACGTTGAGGCTCTCGCCGGGGATGGCCTCGCTGAGGGGCTTCTTGGCCTGCTCGGCACCCAGGTGGGGCAGCAGGTCGTCGATGGTGAAGATAGGGTCGCCAGCGGCGGGACCCACAACCACCTTCACGGTAGAGCCGTCCTTCAGAGCCACCACGCCGTGGAGCTCCAGGGGAATGGTCACCCACTGGTACTTGCGGATGCCACCGTAGTAGTGAGTCTTGAAGAAGGCCAGCTCTGCGTCCTCATAGAGGGGGTTGGGCTTCAGATCCAGACGGGGGGAGTCGATATGGGCGGCACAGATGTTGGCGCCCTGATCCAGGGACTCGCTGCCCACCACGGCCAGCATGATGGCCTTGCCCCGATTGGAGCGGTAGACCTTGTCACCGGCCTTCAGGGTCATGCCCCGGACAAAGGGCTTGAACCCCTTGGCCTCGGCCAGGGCGATGGCGCTCTCCACCGCCTCCCGCTCGGTCATGCTGTTGTCCAGGAACTTCTTATAGTCCTCACAGTAGCTCTTCAGCTCCGCCTCCTGAGCGGCGCTGATCCGATCCCAACCGTTCTTGGGCCGGTAAAGGATGGCATCCCGGCGCTGATCGCCGGCGTTCTTTTTCTCTTCCATGGGAATAACCTCCTATTCAATGATCTAAGATTTCGGTAAAGAGAACCAGGGCCCGCTCACCAAAGATCTCGGGCGTGTCGTCCTCCGTATTTTCCAGCACATAATCGCAGTTTGCCCGGAAGAAGTCCTCCCCCTTCTGGGCACTCACCCGCTTGCGGGCATACTCCTCGGAAATACCCTCACGGGCCATAATGCGCCGGATGCGCACCTCCGCCGGGGCGATGACTCCCACCACGGCGTCACACCGCTCTCCCAGTCCGCTCTCGATGAGGGCAATGGCGTCGATGGCGGCGGCGGGGCAGCCGGACTCCTCCGCTCCCGTCAAGAGCTGGTCGATGGCCTCTCCCACAAATCGGTGGGTGATGACATTGAGCTCGGACAGGGCGGCGGAGTCTGTAAAAACCACATTGCCCAGCTTCTTGCGGTCAATCTTACCCACCCCGTCGCAGATGTCCCCAAAGCGGGCAGTGAGAGCCTCCCGCAGGGGGGCGCTCTCCTCCAACAGGCGGTGGTACACCGCGTCGGCATCGATAATACAGGCACCCAGAGATGTGAGGGCGTTCAGCGCCGTGGTCTTACCCGCCCCGGTGGGGCCGGTGATACCGATGATCTTCATACCTGGACCTCCTCCCACACGGGAACTTCCATTTTTCTCATGGTGCAGCGCAGACGGATGGCCAGCACCAGGTTGACCACCGGAACGAAGCTCAACAAAATATGGGCCACCAGAGATCCGGCGCTCTTTTTCGCAATCAGGGAGCCCCGGACCGAGCCGTGGGCCAGGAAAATCACCTGGACGGTCCACAGCAGGCCGATGAGAAAGGCAACCAGCAGGATGAGCGGGTCCAAAGCAATGGCCACGATAGCCACATGGAACACCAGGTGCATCATGGGCCACAGGACTGCCAGCACCAGAGGGTAAAAGGGCAACATCCACAGGGGGCCCTGGAACATGCTGTGGAGACCAATGGCGACCAGCACATAGCCCACCACCACCGCCACCTGGAGGGGCAGGCCAATGACCAGGCCGTCATCCAGCAGGCGGACTGTCCGTCGGGACGGAGAGGCGCTCTTTCGGTGCATGGGAGTGAGGTTGGCTCGCAGGAGGACGTAGAGCCCGAACAGGGTTCCGGGCAGGGTGGACATGGCCACCTTTCCCCATACCAGCAGGGAGCCGCCGTCCAGGGTCTCGATCAGGGCCATCAGCGCCAAGGCCACCGTCCACACCACGGAGCAGAAATACCCCACGGCCGTCAGCAGCACAAACACCGGGTGGCCCAGGTCTAGTTTCTGCCGGATATCCAGAACGACCAGAATAACCAGAACGATTAGGATTAAAAGCACCAAGAGCACCTGCATCACGCTCCCTCCTCCCTCCGGTATCATACACCATTTTCGCCGCTTCGTCTACGGCTTCAGGTCAGATCGATGATGTGGAAGCCCGCCGCCTTGTTGAGCCGGTTGGAGATGGCCAGGCCAATGCCTCCCTCGTCGGGGCACTGGGACCAGATGGCCGTGACGTCGGTCTCGTCAAAGGCCCGGAGGGCATCGAAGACGTTGCGGGCCTGGGCGGCCTTGTCCGCCGCCGGCCCCAGCTTCTCCACGATATGACCGGCATATAGGCCGGCGTACTCGTTGAAGCAGACCACGCCCTCGCCCTCGCCCAAGTGGGCCTGGATGTAGGCGGCGGTGGCCGCCGCGTCTCCCTTCACCACGGTGACGGGGGCCTTGGGGGCGTAGTGGCGGTACTTCATGCCGGGGGCCCGGGGATGCTCCCCCGCCCCCATGAGACGGGTGACTGCCGGGTCCACTGCCACCTCCCCCAGGGCGTCCCGGAGCTCCTCCAGGGTGACGCCGCCGGGCCGCAGCAGCCGGGGCGGCTGCTCGGTGAGGTCGATGATGGTGGACTCCACCCCCACGGAGCAGGGGCCACCGTCCACGATGCCGTCGATCTTCCCATCCATATCCTCCAGCATGTCGGCCATGTTGGTGGGGCTGGGGCGGCCGGAGGTGTTTCCCGACGGGGCCGCCACCGGCACGCCGGCAGCGGCGATGATGGCCCGGCACACCGGGTGGGCGGGGCAGCGCATACCCACGGTGTCCAGCCCGGCAGTGACCACGTCGGGCACCACCGGCTTTCGCTCCAGGATCATGGTGAGGGGGCCCGGCCAGAACCGCGCCGCCAGGGTATAGGCGGCGTCGGGGATGTGCCGGCAATACCGCTCCAGCCATTCCGCCGATGGGACGTGGAGGATGAGGGGGTTGTCCTGGGGCCGCCCCTTTGCCTCAAAGATATGGGCCACTGCCTCGGTATCCAGCCCGTTGGCCCCCAGCCCGTACACCGTCTCGGTGGGGATGCCCAGCAGGCCGCCCCGCCGCAGAATAGCCGCGGCCTGCTCCACGTCAACGGCGGTCAGTTTCTCTGTCTTCATGCTTCTTCGCCTCGATCTCTTCCGTTCAGCGCCAGCGCTCTCGGCCCCTCTCCCGGCAGTTGAGCACCAGGCTCACCACACCAGCGGCAATGAGGACCGCGCCGAACACGATGTTCACAATGGAAATGGCCATCTTCATAAATGAGGTCCCTCCGTCATTCGTAGATGCCCACCGGCACCCCCGCCAGCTCGATGGTGGTGTCCGGGGTAAATTTGGCCTTTTGCAGATAGCCCTTTACTGTAAGGATGCCATACTTGGGATTGGCCTTCTCATCCTCCAGCTCCAGCTCGATGTGATGCTCACCGGAGCCGATGAGCCAGCCATCGTCCTCCAACAGGAGGGCCAGATCGGACTTCACGGCGTCCAGGGTCAGGTCCTGGGGCAGGGTATTGAAATGAATCAGCATTTCCATGGTCTTCGATCTCCTTTTATTCCTCTTGACTGGCCTTCATACGCTCGGCCTGGTCGGCGGTGACGAGGCCGTCGATGATCTCGTCCAGGTTTCCGTCCATGATGGCGTCGATCTGGTATAGCGTCAGGCCGATGCGATGGTCGGTGACCCGGCCCTGGGGGAAGTTATAGGTGCGGATGCGCTCGTTGCGCATCCCGGTGCCCACCTGGCTGCGGCGCTCCGCCGTCACCGACGCCTCCTGCTCCCGGACCTTCTCCTCGTAGAGCCGGGACCGCAGCAGCTGCATGGCCTTATCCCGGTTCTGGAACTGGCTGCGCTCCTGCTGGCACTCCACCACTGTGCCGGTGGGCTTGTGGATGAGCCGCACGGCGGAGGAGGTCTTGTTCACGTGCTGGCCGCCGGCGCCGGAGGACCGGAAGACCTGCATCTCGATGTCGGCGGGGTTGAGCTCGAAGTCCACCTCGTCCACCGCGGGCAACACCGCCACGGTGGCGGTGGAGGTGTGGATACGCCCTCCGCTCTCTGTCTCAGGAACCCGCTGGACCCGGTGGACGCCGCTTTCAAACTTCAGGCGGCTGTACGCTCCGTCTCCGTCGATGGTGAAGCAGATCTCCTTCACGCCGCCCAGCTCGGTCTCGCTGGCCGAGTCCACCTCCACATGCCAGTGCCGGGACTCGGCATACATGGAGTACATGCGATAGAGGGAGTGGGCAAAGAGGGCCGCCTCCTCGCCCCCCACCCCGGCCCGGATCTCCACGATGACGTTCTTGTCGTCGTTGGGGTCCCGGGGCAGCAGCAGGATCTTCAGCTTTTCCTCCAACGCCTCGATGTCGGCCTTAGCCGCGGCGTACTCCTCCTGGGCCAGCTCCTTCATGTCCGGGTCGGACAGGAGGCCCTCAGCCTCCTGGAGGTCCTGCCGGCGCTTCACGCAGGCCCGGTAGGTGGTGACCACCGGCTCCAGCTCCCGCTGCTCCTTGTTGAGCCGGGCCACCCGGGCCGGGTCGTCGTAGGTCTCCGGCGCCGCCAGCCGGGCCTCCAGCTCGGCGTATTGATTTTCCAATGCCTTGAGTTTCTCTTCCAGCATAGCGTGCTCCTCAATGTGGGTTTTATGCTACCGGTCCAGCAGCCAGGACTTGACCAGGGCAAAGGGCTCCCGGAGGTACATGGACAGTCGGGAGGGCAGATGGCTGGAGGGGGCAGCCAGGGTGGAGAGGGTGTAGGTCCCCTCCCACTCCCGGCTCCAAAGCAGCCGGATGCGGGCCAGGTGGAAACCGTTGGACACAGCCAGGATCTTCCCCGTGGGCTCTACCGTACCATTCTGAAACAGCTCTAATGTATATTGAATGTTCTCCCAGGTGTTACTGGAGTTGTCCTCCAGCACGATGTTCTCCCCGTTTACGCCGTGCTCCACCAGATAGTCGTACATGCACTGGGCCTCGCTCATGGGCTCGTCAGGGCCCTGACCACCAGAGACCACCACCGTCATGTCTGGGTGGTCATCCAGATAAGTAAGGGCTGTGTCCAGCCGGTTCTGTAGGAGCTCCGAGGGCCCCCAGGGCTTCACCTGGCAGCCGAAGATGACCATGACCTCCGGCTCCTCCTCGCCCTGGGCGATCTCCGTCTGGGCGCCGGTGAGCACCACTGCCTCCAGAGCGGCGAAGGCAACTACGGCCAGGGCCAGCAGCGCCAGCAGGATGCGGCGCAGCATCCGGCCCGTAGAGATCTCACACCGGGCGGTGAGGCCGTAGAGGATCAGGTAGACGCCCCCCGCCGCTGGGAAGGCGGCGAATTTTTGCAGGCTGAAAGGGGCAAGCAGGAACATTCCCAGGGCGCACACCAGCAGCAGAATTCCCAGAGCGGTTACCGTCCGGCCCCAGAGCCCGCCCCCCTGATAGGGCCGGTATGGCTTTGTATTCACTCCGCCTTCGCCTCCTCCAGCTCGGCGCTCAGCCGCTCCCAGACCGCGTAGAGATGGGCGATCTCCTCCTCCAGAGCCTCCCGCTGCTCGTAGAGCTCCGTGAGCTTCAGATAGTCGCTGCTGGAGGCCTCGATCTCCTGGGTGAGGTCGTACATCCGCTCCTCGGCCTTGGTGACCTCCCGCTCGGCAGCGGCCACCTCCTTCTCCAGCATCTTGGTGCCGCCGGTACGCTTGGGCTTCTCCTTCTTCACCGGAGCCTCTTCCTTTTTCGGGGGCGGCGCCGGCAGCTTCTTCTCCTTCCAGGCCCGGTACTCGGCAAAGGTCCCTTCAAAGTCGGTGATCTTGCCGTCCTCCAGCATCCAGATTCGGGTGGCAAACTGGTTGATGAAATACCGGTCGTGGGAGACAAAGAGGAGGTTTCCCGTATAGTCGGCCACCGCCTCCTCGATCCACTCCCGGGAGTTAAGGTCCAGGTGATTGGTGGGCTCGTCCAGGATGAGGAGGTTGATCTTGTTGTCCATGAGCATGCACAGCCGCAGCCGGGACTGTTCGCCGCCAGAGAGGGTGGAAACACTCTTGAAGACGTCCTCCCCCCGGAAGTCGAAGGCCGCCAGCCGGTCCCGGGCCTCCTGGGTGGAGCAGTTCTGGGCGTAGAGCATGGTGTCCACCAGGTTCCGGTCGGGCCGGTCAAAGTGGATGATCTGGGGCAGATAGCCGATCTTCACCGTGGGGCCCAGCCGGATCTTGCCCTCGTCGGGGACCTCCTCCCCCATAATCATCTTGATGAGGGTGGACTTGCCGGTGCCGTTGTCCCCCAGCAGGGCAATGCGCTCGCCTCCCACCACCTCCAGGTCCACATGCTCGAAGAGGGTCCGGTCACCAAAGGACTTCTTCAGGTCTTTGATGACCATGACCTCGTCCCCCCGGAACTCCCGCTCGCCGAACTTGATCTCCAGCTTCCGGTCCTTTCGGGGCTTGTCTGTCTTACGCAGGCGGGCGATGCGCTTCTCCATGGAGAAGGCCCGCTTGTGGAGCTTGTCATTGCCCATGAAGGCCCACAGGTGCATCTTGTCCGCCGCCGCCTGGAGCTGCTCAATCTTGGCCTGCTCCTTCTCGTATTGCTTGAGCTTCTCCTGATAGCGGCGCTCCTTCTCCTCCACATAGTAGCTGTAATTGCCGGCGTAGAACTCAGCCCTGCCGTTCTCCAGTTCGATGACCCGGCTCACCACCTTGTCCAGGAACCAGCGGTCGTGGGAGATGGTGAGGACAGTGCCCTTGAATCGGGAGAGATAGTCCTCCAGCCACTCGGTACAGCGCAGGTCCAGGTGGTTGGTGGGCTCGTCCAGCAGCAGCACGTCGGTGTCCTCCAGAATGAGGCGGCCCAGATTCACCCGGGTCTTCTCGCCGCCGGAGAGGTCGGCAAAGGGCCGCTCACGCATATCGGCGGAGATATCCAGGCCGTTGCACACCTTGTTGAGGGGAGTCTCCACATCGTAGCCGCCGCCGGACTCGAAGGCGGCGGTCAGGACGTCATACCGGCGCAGGAGTGCGGGGTCGCTCTCCCCCGCCGCCATCCGGGCGGTGAGGGTCTCCATCTCCCCCTCCATGTCCTTCAGCCGCTGGAAGGCCGCCCGCAGCACCATCTCCACCGTATAGCCGTCGGGGTATACCGGGATCTGGGAGATGAGGCCCACCCGCTTGCCCGAGGCCACCGACACCTGGCCCTCGTCAGGCTCCAGCTCTCCGGTGAGGATGCGGAACAGGGTGGTCTTGCCCGCCCCGTTCTTGCCCAGCAGGCCTACCCGCTCCCCGGTGTCCACCTGGAAGGTGACCCCGTCTAGGATCTTCCGGCCCACTTCAAATTCTTTACTGACGTTTGACACGGATATGTCTATCATTCGTTTACTCCCGCTCCCCGATGTGGTATGATGAACACGTAAAAATTTGCTGAAATAAGGAGGCCATGCTCCATGGACGCCATTCGCTGGCAGGGGGATTCCCTCGCCCTTCTCGATCAGACCCGGCTCCCCACGGAGGAAGTCTGGGACGACTACACCGACTACCGGAAAGTGGTGGACGCCATCCGGCGCCTGGTGGTCCGGGGCGCCCCGGCCATCGGTATCGCCGCAGCCTACGCCGTATGTCTGGCCGCCATGGAGTTCCGGGACCAGACCCCCGAGGACTTTCAGGCCAGCATGGACCAGGCTGTGAAGGACCTGGCAGCCAGCCGGCCCACGGCGGTCAACCTCTTCTGGTCCCTGGACCGGATGAAGCTCACCCTCTCCGCCGCCGGCAGCGGCGCTGAGGCCATCCCCGTCCTCACCCGGGAGGCCGAGGCCATCCACCGAGAGGACATCGCCATGAACCGGAAGATCGGCCGGTACGGTGCTGAGCTGGTACCCCCCGGCGCTCGGATCCTCACCCACTGTAACGCCGGCGCCATCGCTACCGGCGGCTACGGCACCGCCCTAGGCGTCGTGCGTGCCGCCCACGCCAAGGGGAATGTGGAGATGGTCTACTGCGACGAGACCCGCCCCCTCCTCCAGGGCGCCCGGCTCACCGCCTGGGAGCTGGTGAAGGACGGCATCCCCGCCACCCTCATCACCGACAACATGGCGGCCTCTCTCATGGCCCAGGGCAAGATCGACATGGTCTTTCTGGGCTGCGACCGCATGGCCCGCAACGGTGACTTCGCCAACAAGATCGGCACCTACGGGGTGGCGGTGCTGGCCGCCTACCACGGCATTCCCTTCTACACCGTGCTGCCCTCCTCCACCATCGACATGTCCATCCCCGACGGGAAGCACATCGTCATCGAGCAGCGGGACCCCAACGAGGTCACCCACTTCGCCGGGGTGCAGACGGCGCCGGAGGGCGTGGGGGTCTACAATCCCGCCTTCGATGTGACCCCCCACAAGCTCCTCACTGGCATCGTCACCGAAAAAGGGGTCATCCACCCACCCTTTGACGAACGCCTGGCCGAGCTCTTCGGCTGAAGTATCCCCCAAAAGCCGTGCCGCTGTTGCGGCACGGCTTTTCGTTTTCCTTACGGCTCCTCCGTGATGGACTTAAGGTAGTCCACCAGCTCTTCAAAGGCCATGCCCCGGGAGGCCTTCACCAGGATGGTGGAATTGGGCCGCACCAGCTGTTCCAGAATAGGCTTGGCCTCCTCCTTGGTCAGGCACCAGAAGGACTCGGCCACATTGGCCTCCTGGGCGGCCTTGTAGATGTGCTGGGCCAGTTCGCCCACCGCCAGCAGGCAGTCGATGCCCGCCTTAGCCAGATAGGCGCCCACCCCGGCGTGGAGGTTTGGGGCGAAGGGCCCCAGCTCGAACATATCGCCCAGCACGGCGATCTTGTAGCCCGAGCCGGTCTTGGCCAGCACCTCCACCGCCGCCCGCATGGACTGGGGGTTGGCGTTGTAGGTGTCGTTGAGGATGGTGATGCCGTTCCCCCGCTTGAGGATATTCATGCGCATCTTGGTGGGGGCGAAGCGCAGGATACCCCGGGCGATCTCCTCGCTGGTCATGCCGAAGTGCTCCGCCACCGCCGCGGCGGTGAGGGTGGGATAGAGCATGTGGCTGCCCAGAGCGGGGATCTGGACGTCAAAATCGGTGCTGGGGGTGGTCACATGGCAGCAGACGCTCTTCTCCCCGTCCGCCGACACGTCGGTGGCCCGGTACTCCAGGCCCTCCGCCGTGCCCACCGACACCGTCTCAAAGGTCAGAGTGGGCCGCAGGCCGGCCAAGAGGGGATCGTCCCCGTTGAGGATCACAAAGCCCTTCTTCGGGTCCATGTGGGAAAAGATCTCGCACTTGGCCTTAAGGATGTTCTCCCGGGAACCCAAATTCTCGATATGGGAGTCGCCAATGTTGGTGATGACGGCCACATCGGGCTCCACGATGGCGCTGAGGTACTCGATCTCCCCAAAGTGGTTCATGCCCATCTCCAGCACACAGATCTCGTGGGTGCTGTTCAGGCGCAGCAGGGTGAGGGGCAACCCCACCTCGTTGTTGAAGTTGCCTTCCGTCTTGAGGACCTTGAACCGCTCCCCCAGCACCGCCGCCACCATGTCCTTGGTGGTGGTTTTTCCTACGCTTCCGGTGATGGCCACGAAGGGGATGGGGAACTTCCGCTTATACCAGCGGGCCAGGTCCCGGAGAGCCTTCTGGGTGCTGTTCACCTTGATATAGAACTTGCCCGGCAGGTAGCTCTCCCGCTCCCGCTGGGTGAAGCAGCCGGCCGCGCCGCCCTCCAGGGCGTCGTTGATGAAGGCGTGGCCGTCAAAGCGCTCCCCCACCAGGGGGATGAAAAGGGCACCGGGATCGGGCTTCCGACTGTCGGTGAAAACGTGGGTCACCGTCTGGTCCAGATCGGTGAATTCCCCCAGCAGCTTGCCGTCCACGGCCGCAATGATCTCTCGTATGGTAATGGGCTCCATAGTATGACCTTCTCCTTTTCTTCTCTCCGTCCCTCAGCGTCCGGCCTTCCGGGCTTCCAGGGAGGCTGTGAGGATGCGCTCACACAGGGTGGGATAATCGATGCCCACCGCCGCCGCCTCCTGGGGCAGGAGGCTGGTGGGGGTCATGCCGGGCAGGGTATTGATCTCCAGAAACCAGGGCTTCCCCTGATCGTCCACGATGAAGTCGCTGCGGGAATAGACCGCCAGGCCAACCAGGGTATGGACCTTCTGGGCCGTCTCCTCCAGCAGGGTCTCCAGGCCGGTGTCCACCGGCGCCGGGCAGACCTCCACTGCCGCCCCGGGCTGGTACTTGTTCTCGTAGTCGTAAAAGCCCTGCTTGGGGATGATCTCGATGGAGGGCAGGGCCTTCTCCTCCAGCACGCCCACCTGGATCTCCCGGCCGGAGACATACTGCTCCACGATGACACGGCCGCCGAAGTCCAGCCCGGCGGTGAGGGCCGCCGTGAGCTCGGGGCGGGTGTGGGCAATGGACACACCGATGGAGGAGCCGGAGTCCATGGGCTTCACCACCAGAGGCAGCTCCAGGCTCTGGCTCAGAGTGGGAATCTCCCCCTCGGTGTACTCCAGCAGCTTCCACTGGGGCGTGGCTACGCCAGCCTGGGCACACAGGCGCTTGGTCAGGTCCTTATCCATGGCGATGGCGCTGCCCAGGTAGCCGGAGCCGGTATAGGGGATACCCATGAGGTCCAGGGCGGCCTGTACCCGGCCATCCTCACCGCAGGCGCCGTGGAGGGCCAGAAAGACAGCATCAGCGCCGGCACACAGCTCCAGCACCCCCGGACCGAACTGGCTCTCACTCTTCCACTTCCGCCGGGCACGGATCTCCTCCAGGTAGGGAGCAGTATGATCTACCCTCCGCCACTTCTCGGGCGCCGGGGCATCGTAGACCTCCTCCGGCGTTCCCTCCCAGTTCTCCAAGCCAAAATACAGATCCACCAGGGCCACCCGGTGGCCGCGGCTCCGCAGCGCCTCCGCAACCATGACGCCCGAGGACAGGGATACGTTGCGCTCGGGACTCAGGCCGCCGGCCAAGACCACGATCTTCATGCAGACAAAACTCCTCTCGGAATGGTTCCTCACTGACAGGATATGCGTATGCGCCGGAAAAGGCACTCTATTTTCGGCGCTTCTCTCACGAATATATTATTTTACCATATCACTTTAAAAATCTCAACATGAATGTCCCACGGCCAGCTTCTTTCAAACAGAGATATAGCGCAGAAAAACAGAGCCGCTGACAATGTCAGCGGCTCTGTGCAATACGGTCTGTGTGCTGGCGTACCGTCCCAACCTTAGTCCAGGGGCTTCATGGTGGGGATTTTGAAGAGCACAACTTTGTCATGTTTCATCACGCCTCATCTTCCCCTCGATCCCCTAATAACACTGGATTTTACTTTCCATCATGTTTTATCTTACCCCGTCATAGGATAGGCAAATGGGGTAAAATCTGGGGTAACTCCCGTTCCGTTTCGAATACACATCAGATGGCAGTACATTATATATTATACACGCCCTGTTTCCCCGTGTCAAATAGAGGCTATGACGAAAAAAGAGGGATGCCAAAAGCATCCCTTTATAATCGCTGCTCACTCAGTTCTGCCCTTTAGTTTTTCCACGAGTGCCGATACCAAGGCAACCGTATTATCGTCCAGAGTTGATACGTCAACAACCTTTGGAGCATCCACGCAAACCAAATAATCAACGCTAACACCATATAACCGTGAAAGGCGAATCAAAACTTCAATGGAGGGAGCTTTGCTTGCCGTCTCATATGCAGAGATCATGGTTTTTGAGACGCCGACCCTGTTTGCTACCTGCAGTTGTGTCAGTTTTCTTGCTTCACGGAGTGCCCGCAGTTTTTCAGAGCAGTCAACCATAAGCTATTCCCCCTCCCGCCAATAGTGTACCAGCGGGACAACCACTTATAGGAGACTTTAGGCCAACCATAAGTTGACTTTAGGTAGAAAGAAGCTATAATTATGGTATAAATCCAAACCGCTATCAAACGGTGAAAGGAGACGCCCATGATAAACCCGAAACGGTTCGCCTGGTTCTGTTGCGCCCTCTCCGTGTTACTTCTCTTATGTTCAGCGTGCGCAGAAAGTAATGTTAATTCGGGAGCCAATCAAGAAGACATCAGCTATACAGAAATAGCCGTTGCCGCAGTGGAAACAGCATTAAAAGACCGCTTGAAAAATCCCGAGTCCTTGCAAGTACACAGTGCGAATCTCGACGGGGAAAGTTTTGAAAATGATACTGCCTATTTTGGTACGATTGTTGTTGACTATTCTGCGCAAAACGGCTTCGGTGGATACAATCGGAATACTACAAAAAGCTATGTAGAAATATCAAAAGTGGATGGCGTTGTTACCGAGCTTGACGAAGCATCCTACTATAATCGGCGGATAAAAGCACAGTTTGGTGACGGATTATGTTCTATTGTTGACGGTATTCCGTTGCAACTCATCTGCTCAGATGAGCATTATTCTCAACTATTGACGATAATAAGGAAAGAATGTGGCGATTATTCCACTTTCACATACAAAAGCGGCGCAAAAGAAGTATCCTGTGTTGCGAACGCGGGAGACTTAGAAGGTACAGCGACTTTTTTGTTCTACCCGGAGAATGAAAAAATCTGGCAAATCAATTTCTTTTGGTCTGATGGGCAATCCTATTATGATGGTACAAATGCTTATACTCTCGGGACTGAGTATATTGCTACACTTAACGACGTGGACGAATTAAAAGAACAAATAGATAACGCTCTAAATATCCCCCACGGCAAAATAATCGAAACGACAGAGACCTTCTTCCACGATTATGAATGTTGCTGGAGCCTGGTAGAGGGTATATACATCAAGTTAAGTTGGACTATAAATGATACAAACGGTACCATCGGTCACATCCAGTTGCTTCTCTGTAATGATGTAAATGAAAAGGCATTTTAATTGAAAAATCTTATTATCAAAAGCCATCTCGAAAGAGGTGGCTTTTTTCTCCATATTTCAGTGTTTTCCAATCGTAGACGGTAGTTTTCGGTGAGTTGTTCATAATATGCTATCCTGTACCATGTGCATGGAGGTAATGCACATGATTATTGATCTTTCTGTACGTTTAAGGCAACTGAGACTGGACAAGCGGCTGCGGCAAGACCAAGTGGCGCGATTGGTGGGTGTTTCCAAGGGGGCAATCTCGGCATATGAGACGGACATACGGCAACCCTCTTATGATGTACTGATCCGGCTGGCAAATCTCTACCGTGTGAGCACTGACTATCTTTTAGGGCGGCAAGATGTAAGAATGCTGGATATATCTGGCCTTACTACCGCAGAGGCGGCGGCAATCAGTGATCTTGTAGCCTCCATGACAGTAAAAAATCAGAAATTGGAGGAACTGCAATGAAGAGGTTATTGTCTGTACTGCTTACGCTACTTCTAATCGTAAGCACTATACCGCTGGCCTATGCAGAGGACGGCCAGGATGTAGACGGAATAGCATGGGAACAGCCTATGCCGGGAACCAACGAGAAACAGTCTGAGGATCAACTATCACCAGACACAACAGAGGAAGGCCACGTGAAGGTATCCACATATGAAGAGCTACAAGCCGCTGTTTCTGCCGCTGAAGATGGGGACACTATTGAACTCACGAAGCAAATTAGTATCGCCGGAAGTAGCGTGCTGGAGACAGAAAAGCACATAACGCTAAAGAGAGCAGATGATTTTACTTCGAGCAGTTACCTATATTATGCGATGTTTGACATTTGGGCCGGTGGTACACTTAGCGGATTTGACATCATAGATACAGCTGAATATAAGCAGACGATAGATATTTCGGGATCATCAAACGTGCTAAACTGCCATTTTGACGGGAAAAATGTCCATAGCGGGAATTTTATAAACGTCAAGGCTAAGACAGCAGAATTTGACGTGGGAACCATTTACAACTGCTCGTTTACAAACAACGCATCTTACTCTCTTAACCTTGGATACAATGCAGCCGCAATCTGCGAATCATGCGTTTTTGCAAAGAATGATTTAGCGGCGATATATAATTGTGGCAACCTGGAACTTACCGACTGTATCATAACCGAGAATTGGAGCGGAGGCATAGTTGCTTATGGAGGTCTTACCACAATAAATAATTGTCAAATTTATGGTAACATCTTAGCTGATCCGGAGCATGGTACTGGGACGGATATCTATATTAACAGTACGCTAATTATTACCGATGAGGCAAAAGATGAAGCGGGTTTTTATGATGAAACTACCGGCAACAAAGTCGAACTCCCATATAACAACAATGGGGCTATACGGCTAATCTACTTGTCAACACAAGATGCCGCCGAATATTTTGCAACTAAATTTGAGCCGGAAGAACCAGATCACGAAGAGCAAGAACCACAACCGGAAGAGCCTGATACAGAGCCAGAAGAACCAGACAACGGACACGAACAGGAGACACCAAACGAAGATGATAACGGGGAATTGGAGCCACCACAGGAGGAAGAGAACAATAATACTGAGAATGTTGACCTACCCCAGGAACCGCACACAAGCCCCTCAGAGGACAGCAACAACGACG
Organism: Intestinimonas sp. HCP28S3_D6; assembly: GCF_052065695.1. Classification (NCBI taxonomy): domain Bacteria; kingdom Bacillati; phylum Bacillota; class Clostridia; order Eubacteriales; genus Intestinimonas; species Intestinimonas sp. HCP28S3_D6. Next base: position 40,035 of record NZ_JBQHTM010000005.1, on the reverse strand, counting down.
ATGATGACTTTACCCCTCCCAGATATCACAAGCCTACAACCAAGCCCACGGTGCCTACAGAGACAGTCCCAGAAGAACCCTCAAAGCCAGCAGCACCATTGTCCTGTGGTATGGCCGTCATAGACTGCTCCCGCTCGGCTAAACTACAAGGGTATGGGGATGGCTTACTCCATGAGGATGATCCACTTTCCCGTGCGCAAATGGCAACCATAGTATATCGGCTGTTGGATAATGAGAGCGTGGCTGCGTTAAGTGCGCCGTCCCGCTCCTTTACCGATGTGGATGCCAGTGCTTGGTATGCTCCCTTTGTGCTGGCGCTGGCCGATGCTGGCGTTGTCGGCGGTACTGGAAACGGATATTTTGCACCTGACAGCCCGACAACGTGGGCGCAGCTTTTGACTGTCCTGGGGCGCTTTGTGGAGCCGCAGGAGTGCGCTTTACAGCATATCCGATATGATGGGTGGGCAAAGCCGGCCTTTAAAACGGCTGTTGCTCTCGGATGGATTGAGGACAGTGCCGAGATTGTCCCCGACGATGTGATAACCCGTGAAGAGGCGGTTGAGCTTATTAACATGGTGCTAAAGCAATACAGATAGGCCGAAATTGTAACCAAGAGTAGATCGAGCGGGTGGGTAGGAGTCCCTTTTTTCTAAAAATGTAAGGTATCCCCCTTGGGAAAAGGAGGCGTCCGCTCGAAGTCCTAACTTTTGAACATTTTTAAGGGTACGCAATAGAAGGAAGGTACTGGGAGTATATATCAGATAAAATGTGGTTTTGAAAATGTGATGGCTCCCCCGGTGTGGCGGGCCTCTCCTCGCTCCCTCGGCAAAGCAAAACCCCCGGTGTGAACCGGGGGCGCTTGCCTTTTGAGGCGTCATGCTGTTTCGCTGTGTCTGATATGCTGCAACACTCTTTCGACGGCGGCGGGGGAGAGTTGGAAAAGAAGATTGTCAAGACCGTGTTCCTCCAGCACAAGCCGCCGCCAGTTAATGTAGCTTCCCTGCCAAAGTCCCAGACTGTAGCGATCCAGGCCGGTGCTGCGTCTGGTTTGGCCGTCCGCATCGAAAAAGAAGGACTGCAAGATGTGGTCAATCTCTTCCGGCGTGGCTTTGACGGGATAGCGGTATTTTCTCCTGTCCCGCTCGACGCTCAAAAGGATGTTGACGGTCAACCCCACCTGGAGCGTGATGACAATGGCTGCACTGGTGGTACCGCTGAGGTCAACAGGCAACGAGCCATTGTAGGGTAGTACGATCTTTTTTTTGCTGGTGCTGGTGTTGCCGATGCGGGCAGTATCCAAGGCAAAACCCTCGGTATCGGTCATATTGTTCTTGATGTACATTTCATAAACCTCCTAATAATTTATTGGTACAACTCCGGGTACTTCTGTCGCAGCTCAGCGTTGCGCTGTTTTTGTCCTTCCATCCTCTTGCACTCCTGCCGCAGTCTCACAACACCCGTATTGATGTTCTCGCGAACATCCCGGTCAAGATCAGCCATAGTCCGTTGGAATTGCTCATCCAAAGTCAGTCCGCGCGTCTGTCGGCGATACTCTTTCAGACACTCTTCCAGTAGCACCACACCAAATCCCCCAGCGAATACGGCAAGATAGATAATTATTACTGCCATCCTTATACTCCTTTCTTCTGCTCTGATCATTATTATACACTATATTTTAATGTATGTCTATCGGCACAATCTCTAAATATACATTAAATATTTGTGTATATTGTACGGCGATATTTTTAAGCCCTCGCCGCTGGGCTTCAGCTTATGCCGTGGCCTTAATCAATTCTTTTCTCATCCGCGCTATCCGTTTATGCACTGCTGGCCCGCTGATACCTATGGCCTCTCCTATTTGCCTTTCCGTCAATCCCTCGCCAATAAGTGCCGCTATGCTCTTGTCCCTGCTGTCTCTCTGTTCCATAAACCGCTGAAGGTCAACCGCTATAATAACGGCCTCTGTGCTGTCCTTCCCGGCCTCTCGCTCGGGGGCAAGCTCCCCGCCGTCCCTGCTGTCCTGTATCCTGTCAGCCCTCACCACTGCGCTCATACTTGCCCTTACCGCCCTATATACCATGCTAATAAGGGTAATAGGCTTCTTGCCGTCCTGCTGGCGCTGGGCGTTGATCTGCTCCACCTCGCCCGCTGTCATCGTCTCTGCGAGCTTCAACCACGCCTCGCTGATATACTCATCTATGCTGTGCCCGTGCTGGTAAAGTGCCTGTACGCCGTGCTCACGCTGTGCTACCTGGTAGACGCAAGCGGCTATCATATCATGTTGCTCTTTGCCGGTCATACTCTCCCATTCTGTTATAATGCTGTCCCGCTCCATTATGTTCTTTCCTCCTTTAAGCGCTTGCAACTGGGGGCGGGCTTATGTTATACTGTGGTTGCCCGCCCCCTGTGGGTGTTGGTACCGGGGTGCTACCTGTCTTGCTGTCCAGGCCGTCAGGTATGCGCCCTTTCTTTAGCCGCTAATGGTAAAGCGGCGGCTGATCGTTTCCTTGCAGAACCGCTTGTAAACGTCCTCGCCCAGCTCATTTTTGAACCGCTTAGTGTCGAACCGGCTGCTCTGCACCGTGGTAAACCGTGCGATGTACTGTCCTGCCTCGATGACCTCGACGCCTCGACCGTCCATCTCCTTCTTGATGGCATCCCGCAGGGATTCAATCTCTGCAGCGGCTTCCTCTGCCAAGGCTTCCCATTCCTTCAGGGCTTCAATCTTGCTGATGATTTCGATAGTAGACATTTTTTAGTCCTCCTTTAAGTTTGACGTTTTATTTCCCTCTTTCTGATTATCATTATACATTAAATATTAGTGTATGTCTATTGGCAAAGTCGCCAGAATGTACATTAAATTATTGTGTATATTGTGCATTGATTTTCAGTGTATGTCCGTATTATAATAAGGACAATGGAAAAGGTGCACATTTATATACTGCTCCCGCTCCAACTCAAAAAAGAAGGTGTTATTATGCCTGTAAAGTATAAAATTGATGTGTTGGCCGCTCTTAAAACTGCCGGATACTCCACATATAAACTCCGCCGCGAAAAGCTCTTAGGTGAAAGCGTCATCCAGCAGCTTAGAGACGAGGCACTTGTATCTTGGCCTAACATGGGGCGGCTTTGCCATCTGCTAAACTGTCAGCCTGGGGACATCCTCGAATATGAAGATGATTCCGCCGAAAGCGCTTCAAATCCCGAGTAAGGGCAAAAAAAAGAAGGGCCAGCCAATCGGCTGATCCCTCCTATTAGATGTTAACATTTAGTTTTCGGTCATGGGGGCGAGGCAATCCCCACAGATCAAGCGAGCATCCTTGGTAGTTCTGGCGATCATACCGCACACGGGGCAAACATATCGGCGGTAGTGCCCTTTTGTCGCTCCTGGGGTCTTTGCTCCACCGTTGGCCGCATTCCCGCTCCCGCCAATTCTCGGCCCAGTCACGTCGTTGCGGCTCATCATGATCTCCTGTACATCGTTCCTAATGAACCATTCAATGAGCTTGTCGCCCGGTTCGGTGTGGCTCCATCCGTATTTATCGGAGCGGGAAACGATCAATCCGTGGGCCTCTGCTGCCGCCTTAAAAGCCTTATTGTGGTACGCCTTGGAGCTTCCGCTGCAGTCTTGGGCATGGAGCACTTCGGCGTTGTACTGGTGGCACATCTCATGCAGGAGGGTGGCTGTCACGTTCTCAATCGGTCTGTCCAGCGTCCCGGCTGCAATGTTGATTTCCCGCCGCTCCTGTCCTTTAACGCTCCACGCCGAATAAAGGGTATAATGTCCATAGGTTCGGGGGCTACTCTGAATTGTGATGATTGGCGGTTCCAGCTCCCCGTTGAAGAAATCAGCATTGAGCTTGTTATACAGTTTTTCAAGCTGTCCGGCAAGCCTACTTGTCTTTGTGGTTTCCTTCATGGTAAGTGGCCCCTTTCATTTTTGGGGGAGTGTCCCCGGTGGCGGTGGGCGTTGCGGCTGTGGCCTCATCTGCTTCCCATTCCGTATCCCGTCCCGCTCTTGTCTGGTGTTCTTGGTCGGCTCTCGCCTCAGCGTCCACCTTGACCGGTTTCGTTCCCTCCCTCTTTCTGATTATCATTATACATTAAATATTAGTGTATGTCTATTGGCAAAGCAGCCAAGATATACACTATTTTTTTGTGCATATTATACATTATTTTTTGGTGTATATTCGTGCAAACTCAGCGGCCAAAAAAAGCGCGGGGGTTATTCCTCCGCGCTTTCTGATTTCAGTTCCTTTTTATATTTGTAATAAGTATTCCGCGCAAGCCCTGTTAGCTTCATTAGCTCACCGTCGTCAAGCCCTCCTCCAAAGTCCCGAGAGTGCTTTATAATAACCGCTTTGGCTTCCACGCTCTTTTTGGTGGTCAGCTTTTTTCCTGGCACCGCTCCTATCTGCTTACCGTGTGCTCTGGCCGTCTGTATCCCTTCACGGGTGCGCTGGTGCAAGTCCTCCACCTCTTTTTCGGCTTGGTCAAATGCAATCCGTATCTGGGCGGCTGCAAGTTCCCTCTGGTAGTCATTGAGTGCGCTTATTATGGATTGTATCAATCTTCCCTCGCTTGTACTGCCGTCCTGGGAGATGGTCAAAGTTCGATTTTTCAGCGCCGCCGCATATACCGCCGTGCTGATCGTCGGCTCCTTGAGGAAAACGAGGTTGATGCCCCTGCCGTAAAGTTCAAAATAGGCTTCAACTCCTTCGTCGGCTGTCCTGCTCATACGAGAAACGCTGTCAAATACTACGGTGTCTCCCTCTTTCAGCTTGTTCTGGAGCTTGTTCCATTCCTTACGGTTCAAGCTGGTACCGGTGTACACTTCTTCAACAATCGTCGCCTCTGGATATGTCGCCCTGATATTTCGGATTTGTCGCTCAATGCTCTGCTTCCGCGTGCTAATACGGACGTATCCATACATTGCCATAGTCGCCACCCTCTCCGAATTATATCTATTCTGTCGTTCGTTAGATTTGATACTTATAATATACCACATTCGGCGGCTGAAGTCAATAAGTTTTGATACTTTATTGATGTACGTCAGATTTAATACGTACAAGCATGGATGCAGGATTGAATTTCATGTGTAAGAAAAGAGGGGAGAGCGCTCCTATACGCTCATCCCCTCTCCGGCCTACTGTGCCTTGATGTACTCCTTTTCGCTTGCCGCTCGCTCCAAATCCTGATAGTTGTCCGGCAAAAACCATTTGGGAAACTCTTTACCATATCGCTTATGAAAGCCGTTAATATACATCGGTTCGGAGCTGGGTTCGTCCATGGCCTCCGGTGCCGTGAAAAGAGCCGTCTCTCTGTCGGCTTCTTTCTGGTCTCTTACCAGGTTGCTCTTTATCCGCAAATCATCGCAATAGGTACAGTGTTGCCGTTCATGTGCTCTGTTGTACTCTATGATCTTTTCCCATATCGGTTCGTAAGAATCACAGATTCTTACCCCTCTGCAATCATAGTCAGTGTCGCAAGCCATACCTGGCAATACTTCACCCCAGACATTAAGGTATACCCCGCAACAGACTACCTTCTGATCTGGGCGGTCAAGATGGTAGCTTTTGTAAAATTTGCACATTGGCTTGTGCTGTGCGCTCAATATCTCTACCTGTTGCAGCATAAAGGAATTTATGATAGAAGAAAAATTAACCGTTTCGGTTAGCGCTACCGCCCTTCCCTCATTTCTGGGGGCGTTTCCGTGCGATACCCTCAATACTTCCGCGTAGCCCTTCAGGGCGCTCTTGTACTTGATATAGTTCTTTTTGCATATGTCTTGGGCTTCATGGTATCGGTCAAGTGATACGCCGATCTGAACGCGCCACGTCTCCCGCTCCATATTCCCATAGCCGAATTGCTGTGTCAGGTGCGTAATATCAGAAAACCGCTTGACAATGGCAATAAATCGATCATCATAAATCAGCCCATTAGTCACTATCTCTACTCTGGAAACTGGAATGCCCCTCTTTGCTATCCCGTTAGCGATATGTTGAAGGGCTTTCAGGTTCAAAGTCGGCTCGCCGCCCGTGATTGCAAGGTTTCCTATGGCTTCAGTCTGATTGAGTACATTGTCGATGTCTATTCCTAATATATCGACATTTTGTGCGTCCCCTCTCAGACAATGGGCGCAGCTCATATTGCAACGCCTGGTTACTTCTATGATAAGCTGATTGAATACCACCTTATCCATGCTGTCGCCCTCCCTTAGCTCACCACTTCCAGCGCTTCCAACGCTTTCATTGCCACCGCTACAGCTTCATAGTCAAGCCCCGGCTCGATTTCATATTCTGCGCTACACAAATTCCTCTGCCTCCTTAATGCTGTCATCAATCGCCTTGTTCAATTCAACATCTTTCTGTATCGAGATGCAATAATGACACATCCCCATTCCACGGTGTAAAAACGCTCTCCTCAGCTCGTAACAATCCCTCAATGGGATTGTACTGCTCCCCGTGATACTCCTGTCCGTCATCACAGAGCATTTGGGATATGCAGCTGGTCTTAGCATGATCCTCCGGCATAGGAAGCATTTCCCCACTGTCTTTTGCAATTTTGTAGAATCGGCTTAAACACTCCAAGAATTGCCCCACACCGTTGCAGATGATATAGCGGCTATACCAGTCTTCCCCGGTATATTTGCCAAGCAATATACGGAAGCTCTCTCCGATACGCACGGGGATAAAAGCGAATGGCGCTGTAATCTCCGTAACCATATCCGATTTACCTCCATTCTGATGCTTTGGCATGATTGCAAGATTGTGGGTGGTGTTGTTTGCTGCATTGTCGCGGAGATGATCGACTTGCATTTGGTTATCCTGCATCCATTTCTTTCCGGCAAGCAAGGAACCCGGAATGTTATTCAGATCAACCTTTTCCGCATCAAAAAGGGCTACAATGCCAGCGAAGGAAATAATAATACTTCCGTTAATACGGGAATACAGCCTCAGTGCCGTCTTTGTCTTGCGACACTGCGTCTGGAGGTACCACCCGCTCAGGATTTTGCGTGTGGATAGGATGTTAAATAACTCGCGGTTCCACTCTGTGAAGAAAACTTGATCGTTAATAGGCAATTTCACACAAATACGAAAACCATCGTGCCATATCCGCCGTTGCGTTGTAATGGGGACTACACCATCAGGAAGCGTTGCTTCGTCAGCGTCTGAACGCAAGTTACAGTCTGTCAGATTGCTCCAGTTTCCGTCAATCGGCCACACCCGACTAAACTTCGGGCAGGCATACGGACGGTATGCTCGATACATTACGGTTGTAATATCTCCGCCCGCCCCATGACCATCGGCGTCAAAGTTGCCATACCGCGCAATATGGTCATTCAATACGCGAATAGCACGGTTATCATTGGTGATAGTCCACCGATTATCAATTTTGACCGTCTTAGGCCGCATTTTATTGGATACCGTTTCCGCCCGCTCATGTAGTCTCTTTTGCTTTTCAGCATTTCGGCGGTTGTACTCAGCAAGCCAAAACTCTTCAACTTCCCGAACAGACAGGCCGTAGTCATCGCCAGCTATAACAGCGTCAGAAGCAGCATTGATGATCTGAAAGCCGCTGGACTGGTTAAAAGATTTACCCTTTGATAGGCGATATCCGATTCTATGGAACCTTTTCCGTAGCAAATCTTCATATCTTTGTCTGCTTTTTGCGTCGGACAAATCAACTTTATCTAAGGTTTTCACGGTATCCTCCCTAAATCTCGATATAAATGCGTCTACTGACGCATTTTCGCCCATTTTCATGCCTTAAAACGTCTAATTTAAGTTCAAAAAGCAGGTTCGGAGTTTTGCTCGGCAAAAAGTTTGAAATTTCATTTATTTTCATTGTTATATGGAACTTTTTAATGAAAATTAGCGTTTATGGACGTTTGTTATTCGTCTTAAATAGTTACAAAATGGTTACAAAATTGGTTCGAGGCAGAAGTTTACGAAAAAAGCGTGTAATTTAGACAAAAACACTGTTTTTCAGTAATTATTACCACAAAAAAATGCTTTTCCCGTCTTTTCTTGCCTGTCCCTCTCTCCGCTTCCTCTTCTCCTGCCACTTCGCAATGTTCCATTTGTTGTATTCCCGCAACCAAAACTCTTCAACCTCTTCTAAGGTTAAATCATATTTTCCACCGCACTCAACATCGCCGGTAGAAACATTGGTAATCTTAAATCCTGCACTTCTCGGCTCACGTTTTAACTTCTTTAAGTGGGATGATCGCTTTACCGTTTCCCCTTTTGATACGTGGAATCCGAGCCTTTCAAGCCGCTTTCTCAGTCTGTCCTCATGACGCCGCACTTCCGTTATGTCTGTTTTGTCGAATAATGCCTTAAACACCGAAAGCCTCCTTTTCCCCGTGCCGAATACGTCGATCTGGTACCCCGAGCAAAAATTAAATGTTAATGTCTAAGTTATCATAAGGATATTTTTATGTATGCCCGCGCTGCCATATAGCAGAAGACTTGAGTTTTGCTTTGTGCGTACGGTTTTAGCACGCTGACAGTCTCTACCCCGCACCTACCTTTTGGGTTAGGCCGCTACCAACTCTCCGTATATCCCGCGAGCGAAGCGAGCGGCCTAACTGCAAAAACGAAATTTTGAAAAATAGCTATTTTTGCAACTTTTTAGCCTACTTTGAGCGCAGCTCATATACCCCTTTCCCCTCTAAGGGACAACTTTAGAACGCTCCATTAACTGACGGTCGTTCGGGCATCGAAATTCCGAATTTATCACCTCAAAAGTGATAATTCGATTTTGCGGTTCTGAACTTTTGAACTTTTTAGCATAAATGCACGGTCGAAGGTATCACAATCACGCCCTATTTTCTGGATAAAACTAACATTTCCTTTTCCTTTGCTGTATGCGCCCCGCCTGGATTTCGCTACGGTCACGCTTCTGGGTTCTGCGATATGAACTTGGAATTTGTTCTTGACTTCTTTCTAATGGTATTGTATCATAATTACGCTAATAAAACAAGCACATCTAATTATTTGCTTATAATATTAGCTAATATGGAGGTGAACACTGTGCGACGCCAGAAAGAAATACCACTTTATGAACGTTACAATACCATTTTTCCAACGCGACTACGCGCTATAATGGACGAGCTGCACGTTACTCAACAGGATGTAGCAGATGCCATTGGAAAAAGCAGACAAGCAGTCGGTTTCTACGCAAATGGGACATCAAGCCCCGACTGGGAGACGATTGCCCACCTTGCACGATACTTTAATGTCTCGGCTGATTGGCTTTTGGGACTGTCAGAGTTTACCAATCCTAAAACAGCAAGCCTTTCCGTTGAGGATGTCGGCCTATCTGAACAGGCGACGACAACCCTTGTCGAATACACAAAGTCAGGAAATTCTATTGACGAGAAGAAAAAGCAGGCAATCAATTTACTGCTTAAAGACGATTCTCTAAAAGAGTGGGGCAACCAACTCCTGCTCAATCTATCACGCTACTTGTTTTCAGAGCCTATCCCTAAAGAAACACTACACTTCACCGCCGAAGGAGTAAAAACCGCAACAGACTTTGATCTGACGGATTCGGGCACCGACACTACTGATTTTGAGTATGCAGACATTCTACTTGACCAACTTTTTGTAAGCAGAATTGTAAAGTCGATAGAGGGGATACGATACCAGTACCGCAATCCACAAAGTATGCGGGAGATGAGCGGAGCACCCGTATTGGATGAAGAAAAGCGCAGACTCCTAAAAGAGTTGAAAGAGTCGAAAACTACATCAACCTAATCCCCCGCTGAGGCCAATACACACGCAAAAAAAGAGCGTAGGTGAAAATCCTACGCTCTTACCGCTTTAGATTTCTTTTCCGGTATCATTGCTGATAAACCGTCCTTCAAACGAACAATCCAGCGCCGACGCTATCTCCTGCAACTCCTTTTCGCTAAAATTGTCCCGTTTGAATTTTCCGCTGAGATTCTGGGAGGTACATCCAACCCGTGTCGCCAATTCCTTCAAAGTCATATTGCGCTTGATGAGTGCAATTTTGATTTTCTCAGCCATTGACATACCAACACCTCCCCCACTTTGATTTTCATTATAAATTGAATGGCTACGAAAATCAACAATAAATTTCAAGAGTAACTAAATAGTGAATTTTTTCTTGACGTAAGTAATTATCTAAGGTATTATGTAACTGATAACTTACCATCCATACCGAGACAAGGAGGAAATAGTATGGCTGGATTAAAACGAACAGACAACAAAGGCCGTATCCTGAAAGACGGTGAATCCCAGCGCAAGGATGGATCGTACCGATACCGCTATACAGATGCAGATGGGGTTCGGCGTGATGTGTACAGCAAGCGACTCGTTCCCACCGATCGTCTTCCTCCGGGCTGTAAAGATGATCTTAGTCTAAGAGAAAAGGAGCGCAAAATCAACCGTGATCTGGAAGACGGAATTAAAGCCGCCGTCGAGAACAAAGCCACACTCAATGACCTGTTTAAGCTGTATATGGCAAACAAGCCTGAGCTGAAGGACACCACCCGCAGCAACTACCTCTATATGTACAACAAATATGTAAAAGACGATATTGGCAAAAAGAAAATCGCCAGTATCAAATACTCAGATGTCAAGGCTTTCTATAATAAGCTCATCAGAGAAAAAGGGTTCAAACCCAACTCTATGGAGATCATTCACACCATCATCCACCCCGTATTTACCCTGGCTGTCCGAGACAACTATATTCGTATCAATCCCGCTACCGGGGCAATGGCCGAAATCAAAAAGAGCCACAACTGGGAAAAGCCTAAACGACACGCCTTGACTATTGCAGAGCAAGCAGCGTTTATTGACTATATGAAAAACCACAAAGTCTATAATCATTGGCTCCCTCTTTTTACGGTTCTCCTCGGTACAGGGTGCCGCATCGGTGAAGCTATTGGCCTGCGCTGGGAAGACTGTGACTTCGACGAAGGAATTATCAGTATCAATCATAACATGGTCTATCGGAAATATGAAGACGACGAAAAAGCACGCTTCCATATCGTGACACCAAAAACGAGTGCCGGCACCCGCATTGTTCCTATGTTGTCAGAGGTCAAAGCTGCTCTTGAAACAGAGTGGCAAACGCAAGAGATAATCGGGTTCAACGAATGTGTCATTGATGGATATACTGGCTTTATTTTCCAGAACCGATATGGTGATCCTCTGTCCCCTCATAGCGTCAACCGAGCCATAGACCGTATTTGCGCCGCCTATATCGAAGACGAAACAGTGCGGGCCGATCAGGAAGGGCGAGATCCTGTATTGATCCGGCATTTTTCCGCACATAACCTACGCCATACTTTCTGCACTCGCTTCTGCGAGAACGAAAGGAATATCAAGGTCATCCAAGAAATCATGGGGCACGCTGACATTGAAACCACGATGAACATTTACGCGGAAGCTACCAAGGAGAAAAAGCAAGAGTCGTTCTCCAATCTCGAAGGGAAAATAAAAATCTCTTGATGGAGGGCTTCAAATGGGAAAGTTAATCGACCTCACCGGGCGAACATTTGATATGTTGACCGTTGTAAAAAGGGTAGACGATAGGAAGCCAGGTCGTCCTATGTGGCTATGCCAATGTGAGTGTGGCAATACCGCCATTATCTCTTCATCCAATTTGTTGAAGAAAAACGGAACAAAATCATGTGGATGTCTTCGGCACCAGCAATCACCTACCCTCATTGATCTGAAAGGCAGGTCATTCGGAAAGTTGACAGTGATACAGAAAGACCCAGAAGCAGAACCAGGCAAAGCGAAGTGGATCTGCGAATGCGAGTGCGGAAATATCGTATCTGTGCTTTCTGACAGCCTCCGCAGCGGCAAAACTAAATCTTGCGGTTGCTCCCAGTTCCAAATCAAGCATGACCTTACAGGCCAGACCTTTGGTTTTCTCAAAGTGATTGAGCCGGTAAAGAACACAAGAATCAGAAGCAATGAAACCAGATGGAAGTGCCTCTGTCAGAATTGCGGACGCACAGTTGAAGTTAGCAGCTATTGGCTCAGGCACAGCGATCCTTATGGGCACTGTAAATGCACCAGATTTAACAAGCCGTTGTAAAGCCGCTAACAGCCTTTCTAAGCGCTCTTAATTTCAGGGGCAAACTTACCCTTGAAAAACTCAATCGTCGCTCCTGCGCCATCCAGTGCTCCTGTGGGCAAAAAAATAGGGTACAGAAATCTATCAAAGAAATCTGTACCCTGTTTTTATTTAGAGATATCTCCCGCTCGCCTTATTTCAGCCTCTCAGTCAACATGATTATGTCATGCTTGAGCTGGGGCATTTTCGGCAAATGGGGTAAAGCTGGGGTAAAACATAAAGTCCCGTTCAAACATCTAAACTTTTTTCCTGAAAATTACCTGTATTTTCAGCTAATCAGCGCATTTCAGAACATTTTTTAGGAATTACTCTCCAAGAGGTTTCATGGTGGGGAACAGGATGACCTCACGGATGGTATCGGAGTTGGTCAGCAGCATGACACAGCGGTCGATGCCAATGCCCAGGCCGCCCGTGGGGGGCATGCCGTACTCCAGAGCGTTGATGAAGTCCTCATCCATCATGCCGGCCTCGTCGTCGCCGGCCTCACGGAGGGCGATCTCATGCTCGAAGCGGCCCCGCTGGTCGATGGGGTCATTGAGCTCGGAGAAAGCGTTGGCAAACTCGGCGTGGTTGATGAAGAGCTCGAACCGCTCGGTGAGGCGGGGGTCCTTGGGAGAGCGCTTGGTGAGGGGGGAGACCTCCACCGGGTACATGGTGATGAAGGTGGGCTGGATCAGCTTCTCCTCCACCCGCTGGTCGAAGCACTCGTAGAGGGCGGTGCCCCAGGTGCGCTCGCAGCCCTCCAGGTCAATACCCACAGCCTCAGCAGCCTTGCAGGCGGTCTCGTCGTCGCTGATGGCGTCGAAGTCCACACCCACATACTGCTTCACGGCGTCGATCATGGTCAGCCGCTGCCAGCCGGGGGTCAGGTCGATGTCGGTGCCCAGCCACTGGACGTGGTAATCGCCCAGGATCTCCTTGGCGGCGGAGGACAGGATGCCCTCGGTGATGTCCATCATGTCGTGGAAGTCGGCATAGGACTCATAGAGCTCAATGGAGGTGAACTCGGGGTTGTGCTTGGGGTCCATGCCCTCGTTGCGGAAGATGCGGCCGATCTCGTACACCCGCTCGAAGCCGCCCACGATGAGGCGCTTCAGATGGAGCTCGGTGGCGATACGCATATACATATCGATGTCCAGGGTGTTGTGATGGGTGATGAAGGGTCGGGCGGTGGCGCCGCCGGAGATGGTATTGAGGACGGGGGTCTCCACCTCCATATAGTCCCGGGCATCCAGGTAGGCGCGGACGTGCTTGATGAACTTGGTGCGGATCTCGAAGGTCCGGCGCACATCCTCGTTCATGATGAGGTCCACGTAGCGCTGACGGAACCGAGTTTCGGTGTCCTTCAGACCGTGGAACTTCTCAGGCAGGGGGATGAGGGACTTGGACAGGAGGGTGACCTTATGGGCCTTGATGGAGATCTCGCCCCGCTTGGTCTTGAAGACCTCGCCCTCGACGCCCACAATGTCGCCGATGTCGGTCTTCTTGAACTTGGCAAAGGGCTCCTCGCCCAACTCGTCGATGCGAACATAGAGCTGGATGCGGCCCTTCCCGTCCTGAAGATCGCAGAACACGGCCTTGCCCATGCCACGTTTGGACATGATCCGGCCCGCCACGGAGACCTGTTTGCCCTCCATCTCATCAAATTTCTCCTTCACATCGGCGCTGTGAGCAGTGACGATGTATTTGGTGATCTGGAAGGGGTCCTGACCCGCGTCCTGGAGCTCTTTGAGCTTGGCGCGGCGGATGCGTCTCTGCTCGGACAGGTCCAGCTCCTCGGGAGCGCCTGTGTTCTTCTCTTCTGTCATTTCGGGTTCCTCCTGTCTTGCCTTTCTCAGGCCTTTTGAATATCTAAGACCTGGTAGCGCAGGACGCCAGCGGGCGCCTCCACCACCACGTCATCTCCGACGACCTTGCCCAGCAGGGCCTTGCCGAAGGGAGATTCCTCAGAAATGAGGCCGTTCATGGGGTCAGCCTCCTGGGAGCCCACCACCTGGTAGACCTCCTGCTCGTTGAACTCCTTGTCCAGAACCGTGATCTTGCTGCCCAGACGCACTGCGTTGTGGTTGGCGTCGTGGGCCTCCTCGATGACCACGCAGTTCTGGAGGATGCCCTCCACCTCCGCGATCCGGGAGTAGAGCTTGCCCTGCTCGTTCTTGGCCTCGTCGTATTCGCTGTTCTCGCTCAGATCGCCAAAGGACCGGGCCTCCTTGATCTGGTCGGCCACTTCCTTCTCACGGACGGTCTTCAGATAGACCAGCTCATCCTGGAGCGCCTTGAACCGCTCAGGGCTCAGTTTATACTCTTTCGCCATGCTGTTTCTGCTTCCTTTCTGCGCCTTTTCCGGCGGAAATGGGGGTAAATTCCCCTGGAAAGACCGTTATCGGTCATAATCTGCTATGCAAATAGTGATACCTTTACATTATTCTGTATTATATGTACTTTCCTCCAGTCTGTCAAGTGTGAAAATGGGCCTGCACGGTAATATCGCCCCGTTCCAGCCGGCCGGAGGCCCACAGGGCGGCGAGCAACGGCAGGGCGGCGGCATCACCCGGAAGAGCACCCTCCCGCAGGTTGAAGCGGTACTCCGCCAGCCCGGGCGTCTCCCCTGAGAGATCCACAATCCGCCCTCTTCTCTCCTCCCCAGGCGGGGAAAAACATAGGGTCAGGTGGGTCCATCTCTCCGGCCCGCCCTCCACCACCGGCAGCCCGAACTCCCGGTTCAGCTCCCGCTGAAGCTCCTCGCCGCCGGCGGGGACCTCCACCAGTAACTGACGCACCTGGGGACACAGTTCTATGGCCGCCACCCGCAGGGCACGGGTGACCCGGTCCCCTTGCAGGGCCACACTGGCCTGTCGGCGGGGCACCCCGTCTCCTGCCAGCGCCGCCAGGGCAATGGGGACGGCCAGGGTCCGGCACAGTTCCCCCGTCTCCACCGGTCGGAGCCCCTGGGCCAACACCACCTCCCAGAGAGGAAATCCTTCCGGGGCCAGCACCCGGACGATCCCCGCCTTCCGGAGAGCTCTGGCGGTCCGGCGAACTCCCCGGGGCGTCAGTTCCCTCCCCGGCACCTCCCCCCGCAGCAGGGGCAGTCCCAAAATTCGCTCCCGGGAGAGGCGGACCAGGAAGCGATTCCCCGCCCCCGGCACGATATGGCCTGTCATCTCACTCACCTCGGGAAAGGATATGCGCCGCTCCCCTCCTTTATCCAAGGGACAAAACAGCCCCGGAAGCACAGGTCTTCCGGGGCCGTCGTTTCAGTTTTCCGCCAGCAGGGCCAGGGCGGCCTGGAGCTGGGGGTCGTCCTCCGGCGCCAGGGTGCCGGCGGCCAGGGCCTCGCTCTGCTCCTGGGTCAGGGTGACCTCCCGGTCCAGGGTGAGGCCGGTGCCGATGAGGCAGACGCCCTTGCCGGTGTAGTACCGGGCGGTGGAGATGTTGATGGCGCCGCCGTTCAGCAGGGGGAAGGTCTGCTGGGAAAAGCCCTTGCCGAAGGTGGGCTCCCCCACGATCACCCCCCAGTCCATCTCCTGGAGCTCGGCGGCAAAGAGCTCCGCCGCCGAATAGGTGTTGCCGTTGACCAGCACCGCCATGGGGAGATCCACACAACTGGCGTCCGAGGTGACCACCTGCTTGGCCCCCGCCTTGGTCTCGCTGCGGAAGATGTCCCCTTCGGGCAGCAGGTAGTCCAGCAACCGGGTGAGCTCATCCACATAGCCGCCGCCGTTGTTGCGCACGTCAAAAACCAGGCGCTCTGCTCCCTGGTCCACCAGGTCCTCCACGGCGGCGATGGTCTCCTCGGCGCAGTAGCTGTTGAAGTTCTTGATGGTCACCAGTCCCGTGCCGTCGCTCAGGAGCTTTCCTTCGGCCGGGTGCACCACCACTCGGTTCCGGGTCACCGTCACCTCCCGGCAGGCTCCATCGGAGGACTCCACGGTGAGCACCACCTGGGTCCCCTCCTCCCCCTTGATGAGGGTGGCACCCTCCTTCTGGTTTTCCCCTGTCAGCTCGGTGCCGTCCACCGCCACGATCCGCTCCCCGGCGGTCAGGCCGGCCTCCGCTGCCGGTCCCCCCTCGGTCACCGACTGGATGAGCATGCCGCCCCCCTCTGGATAGGTGACGGTGACGCCGATGCCCACGTAGGAGTTGCTGCGGCTCTCCTGCTGGGCGGCGTAGCTGTCGGCATCCATGTAGTAGGACCAGCGATCCCCAAGGCCCTTGATGAGGGCATCCATAGCCTGGTCCACCGCCTTATCGATGTCGTGCTCCCCCACAAACTGTGTGTTGATGAGGACCATGGCCTGTGCCATGCCCAGTCCGGCCCGCCCCAACAGCACCCAGGCCGCCCCGGCCAGGACGGCTGCTGTCACCGCCGCCGCCAGCAGGGCGGTGACCACCAGCGCCAGCGGGGAAAAACGCTTCTTTGTCAACGCAGAGGCCTCCTTACAAAAGAGCAGAGACGGGGCTCTTGCCCCGTCTCCTCCCTTCCTGCCATATTGTAATTACAAGAAAATCTGTGGGTCGCTCAGATCAGCTGTAACGGAACTGACCGGCCAGCGACGGGTAATAGTTCAGAGCGTCGGTCCGGGTACCATTGACCCGAAATTCCAGGTGCAGATGATTGCCTGTAGAGGAACCGGTGGTGCCCACATAGCCCAGCACCTGGCCCTGGGTCACCACATCACCCTCGGAGACCGCCCGGGAATTCATATGGGCGTAGAGTGTGGAGATGCCGTTGTCGTGCTGGACCACCACGTAGTTGCCATAGGAACTGTTATAAGTAGAGATAGTCACCACACCACCCCGGGCCGACAGGATCTTGGTGCCGCCGGGGGCGGCGATATCGGTACCAGTATGGTTACCTGGCCGTCCGGTGATGGGGTGGATTCGGGGGCCGAACGTGGAGGTAATAGTGTAATACCCGGGGACCGGCCACTGCCAGCCGGAACCGGGATCGAAGCTGATCTGTCCAGCGGCAATGAGGGACTGAAGTTCCTTCTGCTTCTGGACGATCTGGGCATCGATCCGGTCGGCCTCTGCCTTCAGCTCAGCCTCCGCCTGCTCCAGCTTGGACTCGTCCGCCTTGATGCTCTCAATGAGCTGGTCCACCTCTGTCTTCTTGGCGTTCAGCTCGCTCTTCTGGCCCTCCAGCTCGTCCTTCTGGGCCTGCTGGTCGGCCCGGGAGGCCTCCAGGCTCTCCTGCTGGGTCTGGAGCTCCTGACGAGTAGCCGCCAGCTCATCCATGATCTGATTGTCATAGTCCATGATCTCGCTGACCATAGTAGCCCGGTCCAACAGATCGGAGAAGCTGGAGGCTCCGAACAGGATATCCCAGTAGGAGACAGTGCCCATCTCCTCCATCACCCGCACCCGCTTACAAAAGAGGGTATACTGCTCCTCCTCCTTGGCCTGGGTCTCGGCCACCTGGGTCTCCTTCTCGGCGATGAGCTGGTCATACTGGGCGATGGTGGCACTGACGCCGTTGATGCTCTCGGTGAGGGCGTTGATCTGCTGCTCCAGCAGGCTCTTTTGCTGCAGCGCCTGATTCTTGTCATCCTGGATGCTGTCCAGCTGTTCCCCCAGGGCGTCGATCTGGTCATTCAGGTCGGCCACCTGGGACTTTCCCGCGTCGATCTGGGCCTGGAGCTCCTCCTGGGTAGCGGCACCCGCCGTCTGGAACACCATGGTCACCATGGGCAGGATCATCAGCAGCGCCATCAGCAGGGCCAGCAGCGCCACCACAGTTTTATGCCAGTCCCGCTTGGGGCGTTTGGCCGCCGCTTTCTTGGGGACACGCTTTGCTTCAGACACGTTCGTTTCTCCTTTCCCGGGACGGTGCAGGTCACACCTGCAGGAACTTGCGGATGGCCAACAGACTGCCGCCGGCACCGATGGCCAGGCCAGCCGCCGCAAAGGCCCCCAGCACCCGAAGGGCTAGGGTCTTAAAGGGTACGATGGCAATAAGCTGCAGCCCGCCGTACTCCATGATGGCGGTGACAATCAGGCTGTAAATTCCCCACTGGAGGAGGAAGGCCAGCAACGCGCCGATGAGGCCCAGGATCATACCTTCAAAGATGAACGGCCATCGGACGAACCAGTTGGTGGCGCCGCACATCTTCATGATGGCGATCTCCTCCCGGCGGTGGAAGGTAGCCAGCTTGATGGTATTGGCGATGATAAAGAGGGAAATGATAAGCAGCATCAGGATCAGAATCCACGCCACCGCGCCCGCCACATTCCGGACGGTGACGAAGCCTTGGGCCACATCCAGGGCGGCCTGGGTCTTGGCGATGCCGTCCACCTGCTCCACTTCCTTGACCGTCTGGGCCAGCTTTTCGATGTCCACCACATGGATCTGATAGCGGTGGCGCAGGACCTCCGACGGCAGGTCGAAGAGCTCGGCGTACTCGCTGTCCACGTAGCGCTGCTTGTAATTCTCCAGCGCCTGCTGCGCTGTTACAAAGGTCACAGAGTCCACATTGGGGACCGCCTCCAGTTTAGACTGGAGGGCCCGGGCCTGGGCCTCGGTTAGGCTGTCGTCCACATAGGCGGTAAATTCGTTCTGGGCCTCCAGATCTCCCAGGGTGTTATCCAGGTTGACTGCCACAAGGGAAAAGGAGCCCATGATGATGAGGCAAGCCACGATCATACACACAGCGGCAAAGGACATCAGGCCGTGGGTAAAAATGCTGTGGAAGCCCTCTTTCATGTGATAACCCATATTATACTGACTCATTGTTGTAATACCCACCCATTCCGTCGCTGATGATCCGGCCGCTCTCAATGGCCACCACTCGTTTGGAGAAGCGGTTGACCAGTTCCTTCTCGTGGGTCACCACCATGACTGTGGTGCCCAGCTCATTGATCTTCTCCAACAGCATCATGATCTCCAGGGAGCGCTGGGGGTCCAGATTGCCGGTGGGCTCATCGGCCACAATGACCTGTGGGTTGTTCACCAGAGCCCGGGCGATGGCCACACGCTGCTGTTCACCGCCGGAAAGCTCGGTGGGGAGCCTATCCCCTTTGTGGTCCAGGCCCACCAGCTGCAGGACGTAGGGCACCCGCTTCCGGATCTCCCGGGGGGAGGCCCCCACCACCCGCATGACGAAGGTCAGATTCTCCTCTACCGTCTTTTTCTCGATGAGACGGAAGTCCTGGAAGATGACCCCCAGGGTCCGGCGCATATATGGGATCTGCCGGGGGCGGATGTTGTTCATGTTATACCCGTTGACCATGATGCGTCCCCCGGAGCAGGTCACCTCGCCGGTAATGATCTTTAGAATGGTGGACTTTCCAGATCCGGAAGGCCCCACCAAAAAGACAAATTCCCCATCCTCAATCTTCATGGAGATGCCCTTGAGCGCCCGGGTACCGTTGTCATAGGTCTTTTGTACATCGATAAGACGTATCATATGCAATCCTCACAATTAAGGCACAGCGACGGCGGCGGGGGCAGATCCCCCCGCCCTACCAAAAAACGCAAGACTGAGACTCGGTAGGACGGGGGCACCGCCCCCGCCGCAGATCATGTGTAATTAAGATTCGATACCTCTGGACACCAGATACTTCTTGACCATCAGTGCCACCTTGAAGGTGATGGCGTCGTCAAACTCCCGCAGGTCCAGGCCGGTGAGCTTCTTGATTTTCTCCAGACGGTATACCAGGGTATTCCGGTGGACAAAGAGCTTCCGGGCGGTCTCGGAGACGTTCAAGTTGTTCTCAAAGAACTTGTTGATGGTGAACAGCGTCTCCTGGTCCAGGGAGTCGATGGGGTTTTTCTTGAAGACCTCCTGGAGGAACATCTCACAGAGGGTGGTGGGCAGCTGGTAGATGAGACGACCGATGCCCAGATTCTCATAGTTGATGATGGACTTCTCGGTATCGAAGACCTTGCCCACATCGATGGCCACCTGTGCCTCCTTATAGGCCCGGGCCAGCTCCCGGATGTGACCCACCACAGTACCCACGCCGATGACCACCTTCAGCCCCAGTTCGTTCTTCAGGGCGTTCTCCACCTGCTCAGCGATGCGGTAGAGGTCCTTGGCCTCCACCCCGTCCCCCAGCTGCTTGATGAGCGTGAGATCGGTCTCATTGATGGAGAGGACAAAGTCCGACTGCTTGTCCGGGAAGAGGGACTGAACCACGTCGATGGCGGCCATGTCGGTGGTGCCCACCTGACGGATCAGAAAGACGGCACGGGGCACCTCGGAGACAAAATGGAGCTCCTTGGCCCGGACATAGATGTCCCCCAGAAGGATGTTGTCGGAGATGATGCTCTTGACAAAGGTGGCCTTGTCGTGCTTCTCCTCATAATAGGCCTTGGCCCCATTCAGCGCCACCACAGCCATGGCGCACACCGTGCGGGCGGTCTCATCCTCGCCCCGGGCAAAGGCGGCATAGTCAAACTGGGAGCTCCACCCCGCCAGTGGCTTGAAAGTGTTTCCTCCAAAGGCTACCAGCTCGGTCTCCGCGGCGTTCACCGCTTCCACCGCACCGCCCCACTTTTCTCCAATGCAGGTAAGCTCATTGCAGGCTACCACCGTTCCTTCGGAATCGATGACGCCGATGGCGCGGTCGGTGCTGTCCTTCATCTGCAAAACCACGCTTTGGAAAATCCGGCTGGACATCGTGCGTTGCCCCCTTCTCAGCGCATCATTGCGCAAAAATCTCAAACAGCCGGTTCACTGAACAACGTCAAATCCGGCCTTTCTATTATACTGGTTTTTTTCTCCCTTTTCAATAGGGAATCCGCATTTTTTTGTGAAAAATGCCGAAGAACCTCAAGTGAGGTCTTTCATGGGGGTCTGGCGGGTCATCTCAGCCCTTCCAAAGCTTCTCGCTCCGCCTCCGTCAGCGGCCGCCAGGCACCGGGCACCAGGTCCGGATCCAGAGTGATGGGACCCATGGACAACCGCTTGAGATAGACCACCGGCTTGCCCCGTGCGGCCAGCATCCGCTTGACCTGGTGGTACTTCCCCTCCCGAAGGGTGACCAGACCGGTATCCGACGGCTCCAGCACCTCCAGCTCCGCCGGTAGGCACTGGAGCCCATCCCCCAGCGTCATCCCCGCCCGGAAGGCGGCGCTGTCCACTTTGTCCAGTTCGCCATCCACCCGGACGAAGTAGACCTTGTCCACGTGCTTTTTGGGCGCCAGGAGGCGGTGCCCCAGAGGGCCGTCGTTGGTGAGGAGCAGGAGACCCTCGGTGTCCTTATCCAATCGGCCCACTGGAAAGAGGCCAATCCGCCGCAGGTAGGGCGGCAGCAGATCCAACACCGTGGGCTGCTTCGGGTCCTCGGTGGCCGACAGCACGCCGCCAGGCTTGTGGAGCATGAGATAGACATACTTCTCACCGTCCACCGCCTCCCCATCCACCGCCAGCACCGTGGCCGCCCGGTCAAACTTCTCCTCCGGCCGCCGGACCACGGCGCCGTCCGCTGTCACCCGCCCGGCCTTCACCAGGTCCTTCACCTCCCGCCGGGACCAGCGCCCGGTGCCGGAGAGGATCTTATCCAGCCGTTCCAATGCCATATCGCTTTCGCTCCTTTTCCGTGGTCATAGCAGCGCTCCTTCCTGCATATCAATCCCTTGAGACCAGCATGGAAGGAGCGTTGCGCTGTGTTTATCTGGACTGCCAAACTGCGCCGGGGGAGGCTGGCTGCCGGTGCGGCGGCGCTGTTGTTGGCGCTGTGCGGAGCGGCCGTCCTTGCCGGCGGCCTCTCCCCCGGTGAGGTGGATGCCGTCTCCCCCGCCCCTGCCAGCCCCAAGGGCATCAAGACCAATGAGGACCGGGTGGCCTATCTGGAGAGCTACGGCTGGACCGTCTCCCCCGAGGCGGTGTCAGTGGAGGAGCTCCTCATCCCCGAGGAGTTCGACGAAACCTACGATCAGTACCTGGCCCTCCAGGCCCAGCAGGGCTTTGACCTCACCCAGTACAAAGGCAAGCGGGTGAAGCGGTACACCTATGAGGTGACCAACTACCCCTCTGGGGAGCAGGGCGTGGAGGCCGGCCTCCTCATCTACAAAAATACCGTAGTGGCCGGCGAGGTCCTCTCCACCAAGCTGGGCGGCTTTATCCAGGGCCTGGCCATGCCCAGCTGAGCCCTCCATCGCACAACAAAGACAGGCTGCCGAAAAAGTCCCTGCGGCTTTTCCGGCAGCCTTTGTCCGTTTACTGCCCGTACAGCAGGGCATGATAGGCGTTGTAGAGGAATACCATGTACAAAATGGCGCCCACCAGCATAGCCACCGCCGTGCCGATCACCAGGAACACTGCGATGATCTGCACAAAGGGGACCAGGAGCAGTATCATGAATACCACCATGGCCACCGAGCAGATCAGATAGAGTTTCCACACGACGACACCTTTCGCGGCCAAGGCAGCGTATCCGTTCACTGTGAGGAACTGTCCCGCCGCGGTGCAGATCAGGTAGACGTTCAGCACCCCCAGCACCGCTTCTGCAACGACCGCCAGAATTGCCAGGGCCACCATCCCTGTCAGTGTCAGGATCACCTGTGCGACTCCTAAAACAATGAGGGCAATGTTGACCTGAAAGGCCGTGCGGAAATAGGGATGCGTAGGCGCAGCCATACTCAAAGCGATCAGGTTCAGGATGAGAGAGGCAAGACTTGCCAGGCCAGCCAGCCCGCTATCTCCCAGCACCGCTGAAACCGCTGCCAGGATCTCACCAATGAAGAGTAGTTTTAGGCTCTTTCCTACTACCAGATTGTCCTCGTACATACTTTTTTCTCCCCCTCACACTTTTATGATTCAGAAATTCTCCGCGCCCAGTAGAATATGGTAGGCATTGCTAAGGAACTTCAGATACAAGATACTGCCTATCAGCGCGGCTACTGCTGTGCCGATCACCAGCACGCCGGCCAATATCAGCAAAATGGGAGCCAGGGCCATCACCATAAAGCAGGCAAGGGCAATGGTGCAGAACAGATTGACCTTCCACACGGTGGCCCCCTTGTCAGCTAGGGTAGCATAACCGTTGATGATGAGGATCTGTCCCGCCGCCGTACAGACGAGATAGATAATATATGCATCCAGGGCCAGACTGGCTATATAGAACACGATCACCCGTCCCGTCAGCTCGTATGCTCCGCTAAAAATTGTCAAGCCGGTAAGTAGCAGCCGGACAACATTGAGCCAAAACGCCCGGCTGAAATAGGGGTGGCTGGGCGCAGCCACATTCAGCGCCCCAATGCCCATGATAATGGCCACCAGATTCAGAATCCCGACCAGGATACCCTCCCTCATCAGTCCCCCGATTAGGGCGAGTAACTGGGAGACGAACATGAGCCTCAGGCCTCTGCCGGCCAGCAGGTTGTCGTCGTACATGCGCAGTTCCCCCCTCACTCTTTCATAATGTGTACGTTGAGGTGGTTGTAGGTGAGCTCCACGCCCTCCCGGTCAAAGGCAGCCCGAACCTGCTCCAGCAGATCGTAATAGAGGTCCCAGTAGTCCTCCGTGGCACACCACGCCCGCAGCGTATAACTGACGCTGCTCTCCCCCAGAGCGGTGGTGCGGACAAAGGGCTCCGGCGTGAAGAGCGCCTTCGGATGGGCGCCGATGACCTGGCGCATGATCTCCTTGACCTGCTCTGGGTCGGCGTCGTAGGAGACGGTAAAGGTGAGATCCACCCGGCGCTGCTCCTGCTTGTTATAATTGATGATCTTCTCCCCGGAAATCTCCCCGTTGGGGATGAAGATGATTTTGTTGTCAATGGTCTTCAGCTTCGTGTAGACCAGGCCAATCTCGTTGACTGTACCGGACACGCCCCCAGCCTCCACGTAATCGCCCACCGCAAAGGGACGGGAGGCCATCACCGTAATACCCCCAGCCAGATTGGACAGGCTCCCCTGAAGAGAGAGGGACAGCGCCACACCGATAACGCCCAGTACTGTCACCAGAGAGTTGACTGGGAAGTCCAGATAGGCAGCTACGATCAGGCCCGTAATGATCCACAACAGGACTTTGAGACAGGAGTGAGTGAATTTGTGTACGGTAGGCTCCACATTCAGGCGGGTCATGGTGCGGTCGATCAGGGTTAGGACCACCTTCATCACCGCCATACAGGCCAGAAACAGAAGTATGCAGTACAACGCCTTTGTCAGGGTCATCCCCCGCGCGACCTGTTCGAACACCTCCACCGTCTCCTCCGGCGTCGTGGTGGCAGTGGGTAGCTCTGTCGACATTCTATTCTCCTCCTCTCCCCTTTTCACCATCTGTATGGTGGTATCAGTATACCATGGTATCTGTGAAAAGAGAACCCGCCCATCTAAAAAAGGTCTATCCTTCCTATGTAATATCTACCGATTTCATTGCTATTTTAGCATGGATGAAACAAAAAAACACCCCACCGCATCTGCGGTGGGGTGTTTCAGGCGTAAAATTACTCCTCGATCTCGATAACCACGCCGGAACCCACGGTACGGCCACCCTCACGGATAGCGAAACGCAGGCCCTTCTCAATGGCGATGGGGGTGATCAGCTCGACCTTCATGTCGACGTTATCGCCAGGCATGCACATCTCGGTGCCCTCGGGCAGGGTGATGACGCCGGTAACGTCGGTGGTACGGAAGTAGAACTGAGGACGATAGTTGTTGAAGAAGGGGGTGTGACGGCCGCCCTCGTCCTTGCTCAGGACGTACACCTGACCCACGAACTTAGTGTGGGGGTGAATGGAGCCGGGCTTGCACAGCACCTGGCCACGCTCGATGTCGGTCTTGGCAATACCACGCAGCAGGCAGCCAGCGTTATCACCAGCCTCGATATAGTCGAGGGTCTTGCGGAACATCTCCATGGAGGTGACGACGGTGGACTTCTTCTCGTCGCTCAGGCCCACGATGTCGACGGTCTCGCCAGCCTTCAGCACGCCACGCTCCACACGGCCGGTGGCCACGGTGCCACGGCCGGAGATGGTGAACACGTCCTCGACGGGCATCAGGAAGGGCAGGTCATCGTTACGGGCGGGAGTGGGGATATAGGAGTCGACAGCGTCCATCAGCTCCTTGATGCAGGCGAAAGCGGGATCGTTGGGGTCGCCGGACTCGCAGGTCAGAGCGTTCAGAGCGGAACCCTTGATGATGGGGGTGTCATCGCCAGGGAACTCGTACTTGTCGAGGGTCTCACGGACCTCCATCTCGACCAGCTCCAGCAGCTCCTCGTCGTCGACCTGATCGCACTTGTTCAGGAAGACCACGATGGCGGGCACGCCCACCTGACGGGCCAGCAGGATGTGCTCCTTGGTCTGAGCCATGGGGCCGTCGGTGGCGGCGATGACCAGGATAGCGCCGTCCATCTGAGCAGCACCGGTGATCATGTTCTTGATATAGTCGGCGTGGCCCGGGCAGTCAACGTGGGCATAGTGACGAGCGTCGGTCTCGTACTCCACGTGGGCGGTGTTGATGGTGATACCACGCTCACGCTCCTCGGGAGCCTTATCAATGCTGGAGTAGTCCTCGTACTGAGCCTGGCCCTTCAGAGCCAGATACTTGGTGATAGCGGCGGTCAGAGTGGTCTTGCCGTGGTCAACGTGGCCAATGGTGCCGATGTTGACATGGGGCTTGGTACGCTCAAATTTAGCCTTAGCCATTTTAAGTTGTCCTCCTTATATTACAGGTTTTACGACTGTATAATTACGGGTAACATTCTAACGCATAGCCGCCAGAATTGCAATACCCTTTCTCGCCCTGCCCTGGGGCAATGGCCCCAGGGAAAGCGTAGAATTTATTCCGCGTTGTTGCGGCCGCGCTCGGCGATGATCTTGTCGGCAATGCTCTTGGGAATCTCCACATAGCTGTGGGGCTCCATGGAGTACTGGCCGCGGCCCTGAGTGCTGGAACGCAGATCGGTGGCGTAGCCAAACATGTTGGCCAGAGGCACCAGAGCGTCGATCTGGGTGGCGC
This sequence comes from Intestinimonas sp. HCP28S3_D6, assembly GCF_052065695.1. Taxonomy (NCBI): domain Bacteria; kingdom Bacillati; phylum Bacillota; class Clostridia; order Eubacteriales; genus Intestinimonas; species Intestinimonas sp. HCP28S3_D6. Next base: position 14,003 of record NZ_JBQHTM010000005.1, on the reverse strand, counting down.
CAGGGCGGCTCTCCTGACCCTGGATCATGCCGCGGCGGCCGTTCAGGTCGCCGATGACGTTGCCCAGGTACTCGTCGGGAACGATGACAGAGACCTTCATCACAGGCTCCAGCAGGATGGGATTGGCCTTCCGGCAGGCCTCCTTAAAGGCCATGGAGCCGGCGATCTTAAAGGCCATCTCGGAGGAGTCCACCTCGTGGTAGGAGCCGAAGGTCAGGTGGACCTTCACATCGACCACGGGATAGCCGGCCAGAACACCGGCCTGCATGGCGCCCTGGATACCGGCGTCGACAGCAGGGATATACTCCTTGGGGATGACGCCGCCGGTGATCTCGTTGAGGAACTCGTAACCCTTGCCGGGCTCGTTGGGCTCAACGGTGATGCGGACGTGGCCGTACTGACCCTTACCGCCGGACTGACGTGCATACTTGGTGTCCTGCTCCACGCTCTTCTTGATGGTCTCCTTGTAGGCGACCTGGGGAGCACCCACATTGGCCTCCACCTTGAACTCGCGGAGCAGACGGTCCACGATGATCTCCAGGTGGAGCTCGCCCATGCCGGCGATGATGGTCTGACCAGTCTCCTCGTCGGTGTAGGTCTTGAAGGTGGGGTCCTCTTCGGCCAGCTTCACCAGAGCCAGGCCCATCTTCTCCTGACCGGCCTTGGTCTTGGGCTCGATGGCCACGCGGATAACGGGCTCGGGGAACTCCATGGACTCCAGGATGATGGGATGCTTCTCATCACACAGGGTGTCGCCAGTGGTGGTGTTCTTCAGGCCCACCACGGCGGCAATGTCGCCGGAGTAGACGGTCTCGATGTCCTCACGGTGATTGGCGTGCATCTGCAGAATACGACCGATGCGCTCCTTCTGGTTCTTGGTGGAGTTGAGCACGGAGGTACCGGTGTTGAGCACGCCGGAGTACACGCGGATGAAGGACAGACGGCCCACATAGGGATCGGTCATGATCTTGAAGGCCAGAGCGGAGAAGGGGGCGTTGTCGTCGGCGGGACGATGGTCCTCTTCGTCGGTCTCTGGGTTCACACCGTCGATGTCGGGGATGTCCACAGGGGAGGGCATGAAGTCCACGATGGCGTCCAGCAACTTCTGCACGCCCTTGTTCTTGTAGGAAGTGCCGCAGGTCACGGGGACAAACTTGTTGTCGATGGTGCCCTGACGGATGACCTTCCGGATCAGGTCCTGGGGAATGGGCTTCTCCTCCAGGGCCAGCTCCATGATCTCATCGGAGAGATCGGCGCAGGCGTCGATGAGCTTGGTCCGGTACTCCTGAGCCATCTCCATCATGTCGGCGGGGATCTCCTCCACGCGCATGTCCTTACCCATCTCATCATAGTAGATGTCAGCGTCCATCTCGATGAGGTCGATGATGCCCTTGAAGGTCTCTTCCTTACCGATGGGGAGCTGGATGGGCACGGCGTTGCACTTGAGGCGGTCGTGGATCATCCGCAGCACGTTGTAGAAATCGGCACCCATGATGTCCATCTTGTTGACGTAGATCATACGGGGGACCTTATAGTGGTCGGCCTGGCGCCACACAGTCTCGGACTGGGGCTCCACGCCGCCCTTGGCACACATGACGGTCACGGAACCGTCCAGCACGCGCAGGGAGCGCTCCACCTCAACGGTGAAGTCCACGTGGCCCGGGGTGTCGATGATGTTGATACGGGTCTGGGGGAACTGGTTCTTGGAGCCCTTCCAGTAGCAGGTAGTGGCGGCGGAGGTAATGGTGATGCCGCGCTCCTGCTCCTGAGCCATCCAGTCCATGGTGGCGGTACCGTCGTGGGTCTCGCCGATCTTGTAGTTGACGCCGGTGTAGAACAGGATGCGCTCGGTCGTCGTGGTCTTACCAGCATCGATATGAGCCATGATGCCGATATTACGCGTATTCTCTAGGCTGACTTTTCTAGGCATACTCTAATAACTCCTTATTACCAGCGGTAATGCGCGAAGGCCTTGTTGGACTCGGCCATCTTGTGAGTATCCTCGCGCTTCTTGACCGCGGAACCGAGGTTATTGGCGGCATCCATGATCTCGCCGGCGAGACGCTCCTTCATGGTCTTCTCGCTGCGGTTGCGGGCGTAAGTGGTGAGCCAGCGCAGACCGAGGGTCTGACGACGCTCGGGGCGGACCTCGATGGGCACCTGGTAGGTGGCGCCGCCCACACGGCGGGCCTTGACCTCCAGGGACGGCATGATGTTCTCCAGAGCGGTGGTGAAGACCTCCAGGGGCTCCTTACCGGTCTTTTCCTTGATAATGTCGAAAGCACCGTAGACCACTTTCTGGGAGACACCCTTCTTGCCGTCCAGCATGATGCTGTTGACCAGCTTGGTCACCAGGACGGAGTTATACAGGGGATCGGGCAGAACCTCCCGCTTGGGTACGTTTCCTCTTCTGGGCACTTTGCTTCCCTCCTTCACAGTATGATTTCATAGGTACTCGAAGGCTTTCAAAAAGCCCCCGTGTAAGACAAGTGCCTGCTTGTCCAGTGCCTCACAGGAAAACGCCCCTATTATATAGGTAAGCGCTTCTGCAAGGACAACTGCCTTGCGCTACGAGCGCGAAAGTCATTCATGGTTGTGCGGAACACCGTTGGCGTTCCATGGAGAAGTAATCTCTTACTTCTTGCCGGCCTTGGGCCGCTTGGCGCCGTACTTAGAACGGGCCTGCATACGGCCGTTGACGCCCTGGGTATCGAGGGTACCACGGATGATGTGGTAACGCACGCCGGGGAGGTCCTTGACACGGCCGCCGCGGATCATGACCACGGAGTGCTCCTGCAGGTTGTGGCCGACACCGGGGATATAGGCGGTGACCTCGTAACCGTTGGTGAGCTTCACACGGGCGATCTTACGGAGCGCGGAGTTAGGCTTCTTGGGGGTAGAGGTACGAACAGCGGTGCACACGCCGCGCTTCTGGGGAGAAGGCAGGTCGGTCTCGCGGTTCTTCAGGGTGTTCAGGCCGTGCTGCATGGCGGGGGAAGTGGACTTGTAGGTCACCTTCTCGCGGCCCTTGCGGACGAGCTGGTTGAACGTAGGCATGGATGTTTCCTCCTTTCTCGCATTTTCAATCAAAAATATATTTTAACGGAACAACAGAAAATTATTCCGTTAAAATCGCTTTCAGCGGACCAGTGCTGCCACGGCGGCTCCCACGGCGATGCCGCAGGCCTGGCCCAGTTCCCGCATGGCGGGAACGCGGATGACCTCTGTGCCCTGCTCGGCGCACAGGATCTCGATGGGTCCGGTCACACCCGGGTCGGCGTCCTCTGCCAGATAGACCCGAACGGCCTTTCCATCGCTGAGAGCGCGGCGGGTCTGCTTGGCGCCCACCACCCGGGGTCCGGTCTTGAGCTCGGTGAGCAAACCGTCATCCCCCTTGAGTTCAGATGTCCCAATGGAAAGCGGGGTTTTCCACCCACTTTTCCACCGAGCGCAGAATACACCTGCGCAATTTGGGATTATACCATGGGCCGCAAGGGAAGTCAAGCGATATTTTGACAGGAAAAACCACCACCCCGCCTGCCGGTTTATACATTTTTGCATGTTTCCCGTGAAAAACGTCCATAGCCGTACGCGCTTTTTCTATTGAAAGGAAATATCTGGTCGTTCAAAAGAATCTTAGGGTCCCATCGTGCCGTTACGTTTTTTCATAGGAAAGTTCCTTCTTTCGTTTCAATTTTTCCGATTTTCCCTCGTTTTTTACTATAATTTTAGTGTAAAAAGTAGTACCTTTTCTGCTGCCGCGGTGGTACAATCAGGGGTGACAACACAGTCATACAGAAGGAGTGAGCCGGATGAAAAAAACGACCCCAGACCTGCGCTATTTGCAGATGCTCTCCCGCCAGTATCCCACCGTCCAGGCGGCCAGCAGCGAGATCATCAATCTCCAAACCATTCTGAACCTGCCCAAGGGGACCGAACACTTCATCTCCGACGTCCACGGCGAATACGAGGCCTTCCTCCACATCCTCAACTCGGCATCGGGTGTGGTCCGGGAGAAGGTGGACGCCCTCTTTGCCACCAGCGTCTCCAAGGCGGAGCGGGACCAACTGGCCACCCTCATCTACTACCCCGAGGAGAAGCTCAGCGTGATCGCCGCCCAGACCGAGAGCCAGGAAGAGCTGGAGGAGTGGTACCGCATCACCCTCCACCGGCTCATCGACATCTGCCGCCTGGTCACCTCCAAGTACACCCGCTCCAAGGTCCGGAAGGCTCTGCCCAAGGAGTACGCCTACATCATCGACGAGCTGCTCAACACCAATTACGAGTTCCACAACAAGCGGGACTATTATGAGAACATCATCTCCACCATCATCGACATCGACCGAGCCGAGGGCTTCATCATCGCCGTGTGCAACCTTATCAAACGCATGGTGGTGGACCGGCTCCACATGGTGGGCGACATGTTCGACCGGGGTCCCCGGGCAGACATCATCATGGACGCCCTCATGGCCCACCACAATGTGGACATCCAGTGGGGCAACCACGATGTGCTGTGGATGGGCGCCGCCACCGGTAGCCGCACCCTGGTGGCCACGGTGCTCTCCAACTCCATCCATTACAACAACCTGGAGGTCATCGAGACCGGCTACGGCATCTCCCTGCGCCCGCTGGCCCTCTTCGCCAACGAAGTCTACCGGGACTGCGACTGCTCCTGCTTCGAGGCCAAGTTCGCCGGGGACGACGCCGACCACTACACCGAAAAGGACAAGACCCTGGCCGCCCGGATGCACAAGGCCATCACCATCATCCTCTTCAAGCTGGAGGGGCAGAAGATCATGCGCAACCCCGGCTTCGGCATGGAGGACCGGCTGTTGCTGGACAAGATCGACTACGAGCACAAGTGCATCACCATCAACGGCGTCAAGTACGACCTGGCCGACACCGACTTCCCCACCGTGGACCGTGAGCACCCCTACGACCTCTCCCCCGAGGAGAGTGACCTCATCGACCAGCTCACCGACTCCTTCCAGCGCAGCGAGAAGCTCCAGAAGCACGTCCGCTTCCTCTACTCCAAGGGCGGGCTCTATAAGGTCTTCAACGGCAACCTCCTCCTCCACGGCTGCGTCCCCCTCACCGAGGACGGCCAGATCCTGAAGTTCAGCATGGTGGGCTGCAAGGACCTGGGCGGCCGGGCCTTCCTGGACCACGCCGAGGCGGTGGCCCGCCAGGGCTACTACGCCAAACCCGGCACCCCGGAGCGCATCGCCGGTCAGGATTTCCTCTGGTTCCTCTGGTGCGGCCGCAACTCCCCCCTCTTCGGCCGGCACCAGATGACCACCTTCGAGCGCCGGCTCATCAAGGACGAGTCCTCCTGGGCCGAGCCCAAGAACGCCTACTATACCTATTATAATGACCCCGCCGTGTGCGACATGCTCCTGGCCGAGTTCGGCCTCAGCGGCCCCCACTGCCACATCATCAACGGCCACGTGCCGGTGAAGTCCAAAAAGGGTGAGAGCCCCTTCAAGGGCGGTGGCAAGCTCATCGTTATTGACGGCGGCTTCTGCCGGGCCTACCAGCCCACCACCGGCATCGCCGGCTACACTCTCATCTACAACTCCAACTGCTACCGCATCGTCTCCCACAAGCCCTTCTCCGGCAAACAGGAGGCCATCCGGGAAAACCGGGACATCGCCTCCACCTCCGAGGTCTTTGAGCGCATGGAGACCCGGGTCAAGATCTCCGGCACCGACATCGGCAGCGAGCTCCAGCAGCAGGTGGACGACCTGAAGGCCCTGCTCCGGGCCTACAGGATGGGCGAGGTGCTGGAGGACCACCGGGACTGACCGGCCTCATCCCAGGGCCACGTCCAGGACCATCATGAGGAGGAAGCCGGCCATCACCGCCAGGGTCCCCGCGTTGGAGTGCTCCCCCAGATGGGCCTCCGGGATGAGCTCTTCCACCACCACGTACAGCATGGCGCCGGCTGCAAAGGAGAGCAGCCAGGGCATGAGGGGGCCGATACTCCCCGCGGCCAGCACCGTGAGGACGCCGAAGATGGGCTCCACTACTCCGGAGGCGCTCCCGTACAGGAAGGCCTTCCAACGGCCCATCCCCTCCTGCCGCAGGGGCAGCGCCACCGCCGCCCCCTCGGGGAAGTTCTGGACGCCGATACCCAGGGCCAGGGCCATGGCCGCGGCGTAGAGGCCCTCATCCCCGCCGTGCTGGGCCGCCAGGGCAAAGCTGAGGCCCACCGCCATCCCCTCCGGGATGTTGTGAAGGGTGACCGCCAGCACCATGAGAGTGGTGCGTCTCAGCCCGGTGGGCATGCCCTCCGGGTCCCGGCTGCCGGGGTGGAGATGGGGCAGGAGCACGTCCAGCCCCAGCAGGAAACCCACGCCCAGGAGAAAGCCCCCCGCCGCCGGCACCCAGCCCGGTCCTCCCGCCGCCTCGGCCTCCCGGATGGCGGGGATGAGCAGGGACCATACGGCGGCCGCCGTCATAACGCCGGCGGCAAAGCCCAGAAAGATCCGCTGGAGCGCCGGCGTGGCGCTTTTACGGAAGAAAAATACCAGGGCGGCGCCCAGGGTGGTCATCAGGAAGGTAAAGCCTGTGCCCCCCGCCGCCCATAAGATCGGTGACATAATATCTATTCTCCTTTTTTCTGAAATCAACAAGCGCGCCGGCGAACAGAAAACCTCTGTTCACCGGCGCGCTGCTTTTGTAAAATGGGCCGTTATTCTCCCACGGCCCTCAGGATGACGGCGTCGCCCGGCAGAACCCGTCGGACGATCCGTTCGATACTCTCCTCCGAAAGGCTGCACAGGCAGGCGATGGCGTCCCGGCGGGCCACCCGCTCGTCCACCTCCAGCTCCTCAGCCAGAAAGGACTCCAGGAGCATACACTTGGTATAGAGCTGATTGGCCGCCCAGATGCCCTCCCCGGTGAGCTGCACCCGGCCGTAGTGCCGTTTGCTGACCAGTCCCTCCTGACTCAGCACGCCCATCATGTGGACCACACTGGCGGGAGAGACCCCCAGTGCCCGGGAGATATCCACCGAGCGCACAGGTGCGCCCTCGCCGCTGAGCTGATAGATGGTGAGCAGATACCGTGTGGCCGCCGCAGACATGCCCATTCCTGCCGCCTCCTTTCCTTACGCGCCGGCGAAGCCGTCGCCGAAGGCCCGGCAGCGCTCCAGGCCCTCGTCATCCGGCGTCTCATTGATCATCAGGCCTTCGCCGCCGTAGAGAACGGCGCCGTCCCGCTCCGCGCGGTCCCACCAGTCCCGCATCCACTGGCCGTCGCCCCAGCCGTAGGAGCCGAAGAGGGCCACCTTCTTGCCGGAGAGCTTGCCCTCGACGGAGGTGAAGAAGGGCTCGAACTCGTCCTCCTCCAGCACCTCGGCACCCATGGCAGGGCAGCCGAAGGCCACCAGGTCGCTGCCGGTGACGTCGGCCTCGGAGGCTTCGGACACCGTCAGCAGCTTCACCTCGGCGCCGGCGGCCTCCGCCCCCTGGGTGATGGCCTTGGCCATGGCCTCGGTATTGCCGGTCTGGGACCAGTAGATCACAGTCATCTTGCTCATGGTAATTTCCCTCCTGTGTTATTGAAAAAGGTTGTCGTACTCGGAAAAAACTTATGCCGCCCGGAAGACCTGGCCCAGGGTCATGCCCATGGCCAGCCGGGCGCACAGGTGCTCCCGGCACCGGTCGTACCGCCGGAACAGGGCCTTGGCCCGCTCCACGTCGGAATAGACCTTCCAGTGGCCGCACAGCTTGCAGTTGCGGCCCCGGTGGCGCTGGAAGCCCGCCACATCCTCCGGCGGGTAGCCCAGGAAAAGGCCGATCTCATGGGGAAAATCCCCCTCTGCCCGGAGCCTCCGGCCCAGCCGGTCCAGCATGGCCCCCAGGTCGTCCCCGGCGCCGTAGCCGTCCTTCTTCAGCAGGGCCGCCGACAGGGGCGCCCTCAGGGTCCGCTCCAGCTCCGCCGGACGGTAGACCAGCAGCAGCACGTTCCGGCCGCAGCCGCACATGGTGCGGAAGGCCACCCCTCTGGGGGCAAAGAGCCGCCGGTACTCCTCCAGCCGTTCCTCCAGGTCGGGAAACTCCTCCCGGGAGAGGGAGACGAGGTTGGAGGGCTTCAGGCCCGCCAGCGCAGGCGCGCAGTGATAGGCCAGGATCTGATCCAGGGTCCGTTCCATAATCGGTCTTCTCCTTTTCTTGTAGTTAGTTTTAGCTAACCTCTTTTGAAAAAGAAAGGGGGGGAATGTCCCCTCTGTTTCTCTCCAGTTAGCTTTTGCTAACCATCTGGAGAATACCACACCCCTCTCGTCCCTGTCAAGGGGTTCAGACAAAAAAATTCTGCCCGCCGGATTCCGGCGGGCAGAAAATTACTGTGATTCCTTGGGGGCAATATGGGCCTTCAGGCGGGAAAAAGTCTCCTCGCTGATGTCGTGCTCGATGCGGCAGGCGTCCTCCGCCGCCACCTCCGGGCTCACGCCCAGGGCGGTAAGCCATTCGGTGAGGAATCGGTGCCGCTCGTAGATTCGGGAGGCGATGGCCATCCCCGCATCGGTAAGGTCCAGCAGGCCATCCTTGTCCATAGTCACATAGCCGTTTTCCCGCAGCAGACTCATGGCCCGGCTCACACTGGGCTTGGAATAGTTCAAGCGGTGGGCCACATCGATGGAGCGTGCCGTCCCCTTCGCCTCCCGGATGGCCAAAATGGCCTCCAGATAGTCCTCCGCCGATTCTTGGATCTTCAATGGGTTTCCCTCCCGGTCAGACTGTCCCCGCGGCAGGACCGCAGGCAGATGGTATTGTTATATTTTAGCACATTCCCGTCCTGGGCACAAGAGGGGCAGTCCTTTGGTCCCCCCACGGAGAATTTTTCCTGCCGGGGTATTGACAGGAGCGGTTAGCAATGGTAAACTAACCGTCGTCAGATAGTTAGTAATAGCTAACCAGTTGTTGTGTGCCTCTGCGCACAGCAGTATCATAAGAAGAGGTGATTGTTATCATGCCCCTGACTATGGCCCCTTCCGGTTCTGCTAACCGGGTAAAAAAGATCAATGGACGAGACGACACACGCCGTTTTCTGGGGAGCCTTGGCTTTGTGGAGGGCGGTGAGGTAACCGTAATCTCCGAAATGGGCGGGAACCTCATCGTCAATGTCAAGGACACCCGCATCGCCCTGAGCAAGAGCATGGCGGGGCGCATCCTGGTGTAAGAGCAAGGAGAGGAGGAAACCATTGTGACTCTGAGAAACGTCAAAGTGGGACAGACCGTGCAGGTGACCCGGCTCAACGGCGAGGGCGCCCTGCGCCGGCGCATCATGGACATGGGCATCACCAAGGGCGCCACCGTCTATGTCCGCAAGGTCGCCCCCCTGGGCGACCCCGTGGAGATCACCGTCCGTGGATACGAGCTGTCCATCCGCAAGGGCGACGCCGAGTGTATTGAGGTGCAGTGAACGCACAGAACGGGCGGGAGACCGCCCATCCATTTTGTGTATGAGTTAGCAAAAGATAACCAGCCTTCAAAGACTGAATTTGTCAGCGGGATGTCCCCGCAGAGGAGGAATCGATCAACATGTCTATCACCATCGCCCTTGCCGGCAATCCCAACTGCGGCAAGACCACCATGTTCAACGCTCTCACCGGCGCCGCCCAGTTCGTGGGCAACTGGCCGGGCGTCACCGTGGAGAAGAAAGAGGGCCGGCTCAAGGGCCGCAAGGATGTTACCATCATGGACCTGCCCGGTATCTACTCCCTGTCCCCCTACACCCTGGAGGAGGTAGTGGCCCGGAACTACCTGACCCGGGAGCGCCCCGACGTCATCCTCAACCTGGTAGACGCCTCCAACATTGAGCGCAACCTCTACCTCACCACCCAGCTGCTGGAGCTGGGCATTCCGGTGGTGGTGGCCCTCAACATGATGGACGTGGTCAAGAGGCGGGGAGACAAGATCGACACCGCCAAGCTCTCGGCCACCCTGGGTTGTCCGGTGGTAGAAACCGCCGCCGTCAGAGGAGAGGGCTGCATGGCTGCCGCCCAGAAGGCCGCCGCTCTGGCCTTGGTCAAGGAGCCCCTCCTCTCCCGACATGCCTTCGCCCGACCGGTGGAGGAGGCCCTCTCCGCCATCTCCGACCTGGTGAAGGACGTGGTGCCCGCCCCCTCCCTGCGCTGGTACGCCATCAAGCTTTTCGAGCGGGACGAAAAGGTCATGGCCGGCTTCACCCTCTCTGCCGACGTCTCGGCCCGCCTGGAGGGCCTCATCAAGGACTGCGAGGACGCTATGGACGACGACAGCGAGTCCATCATCACCAACGAGCGATATACCTATATTTCCAAGGTCATGGACCACTGCGTGAAGAAGGTGCGCACCGGCCTCTCCACCTCGGACAAGATCGACCGGATCGTCACGCACCGAATCCTGGCTCTGCCCATCTTCGCCGTCATCATGTTCTGCGTCTACGCCGTCTCCATGGGCAACTGGGACATCTCCATCGGCAAGCGGGCCACCGACTGGGCCAACGACGTCCTCTTTGCCGAGATCGTGCCCAGCTTCCTCAACGGTTTCCTCCTCAGTCCCGACGGCACCCCCGTCATCGCCCAGTGGCTCTATGGTCTCATCATGGACGGCATCGTGGCCGGCGTGGGCGCGGTGCTGGGCTTCGTGCCCCAGATGCTGGTCCTCTTCCTCCTGCTGTGCATCCTGGAGGACATCGGCTACATGGCCCGCATCGCCTTCATCATGGACCGGATCTTCCGCCGCTTCGGTCTCTCCGGCAAGAGCTTCATCCCCATGCTGGTGGCCACCGGCTGCGGCGTCCCCGGCATCATGTCCTCCCGCACCATCGAACAGGACCGTGACCGCAAGCTCACCGTCATGACCACCGGCTTCATCCCCTGCAGCGCCAAGATGCCCATCATCGCGCTCTTCGCCGGCGCCCTCTTCGGCGGCTCGGCCTGGGTGGCTACCTCCGCCTACTTCATCGGCGTGGCCGCCGTGGTCATCTCCGGCATCATCCTGAAGAAGACCCGCATCTTTGCCGGCGACCCCGCCCCCTTCGTCATGGAACTGCCCGCCTACCACATCCCCAAGCCCGTCAACATCCTCCGGGGCACCTGGGAGCGGGGATGGTCCTTCATCAAGCGGGCTGGCACCGTGATCCTCCTCTCTTCCGTGCTGCTGTGGTTCCTCCAGGGCTACGGCGTGGTGGACGGCGCCCTCCAGGCCGTGGAGGACAACAACACCTCCCTGCTGGCCACCATCGGCTCGGGCATCGCCTTCCTCTTCGCCCCCCTGGGCTTCGGCTCCTGGAAGGCCACCGTGGCCGTCTTCACCGGCCTCGTGGCCAAAGAGAACGTGGTGGGCACCTTCGGCGTCCTCTACCAGTTCGCCGGTGAGCTCTCCGACAACGGCGACGAGATCTGGGGCAACATCGCCCGTGACTTCACCGGTATTACTGCGTACAGCTTCATGATCTTCAACCTGCTGTGCGCCCCCTGCTTCGCCGCCATGGGCGCCATCAAACGGGAGATGAACAGCCCCAAGTGGACCCTGGGCGCCATCGGCTATATGTGCGGCTTTGCCTATGTTATCTCCCTGATGGTCTATCAGTTTGGCGGTCTTATCACCGGTCAGGTGAGCTTCGGTGCGGGCACCATGGCCGCCATCCTCTGCCTGGCCGCCCTGATCTACCTGCTCTTCCGCAAGGGCTACCAGGGCGACACCGTCCGTCTCCGGGCTGTGGACGCCGTCCGGACCTGAACCATCCCATCTCTGAAAGGAGGCTTTTCTCTATGGAAACCATCATCGTCGGCGCCATCGTTCTGGCCATTCTGGGCCTGGCCGCCCGCAGCGTGATCAAAGGCCACAAGGAGGGCGGCTGCTCCGGCTGTGGAGGGAGCTGCGGCGGCAGCTGCCACTGCTCCGGCGAGCACCACTGAGCACGCAAAAAGGTCCCGGTACATCACGGATGTACCGGGACCTTTTCCATTATCGGACGGGGAGCCGTTCGGCGTCCTCCTGGGCCATCAGACGGCCCAGCTTCAGCATCTCGGGGACGATGAAGAGGGCCACGATTACTCCCGAGGAGATATCGGCGATGGGGCCGGCGTAGAGGATGCCGTCCAGGCCGAAGAAGATGGGCAGGATGAGCAGCAGGGGGATGAGCAGCAGCAGCTGACGCAGCATGGAGAGCAGTGACGCCTTCAGCGGCTGGCCGGTAGCCTGGAAGTAGCTGGTGGAAATAATCTGGAAACCGGCGCAGAAGATCCCAAACATGTAGGTCCGCATGCACCGGACACCAAAATCGGCAAAATTCTGGTCGCCGCTACCAAAGAGGGAGAGGATGAGCTCGGGCACCGTCTGGCAGACCACCCAGCCGGCGGTGATGGCCACGGTGGCGGTGATGACGGCGATAAGATAGGTCTTTTTCACACGGTGGAACTTCCGGGCGCCCCGGTTGAAGCCCAGGATAGCCTGAGCGCCCATACCGATGCCCACGCAGATAGAGCCCAGGATCATGGCGATCTTTATGACGATGCCCATGGCCGCCTGGGCGGTCTCACCGCCCACGGGGTTCAGGTCGCCGTAGTATTTTAGGGAGTTGTTCATGACGATCTGCATGATGCAGGCCACCCCCTGGGTGATACCGGAGGAGATGCCCAGGGCGCAGATGCGGCTGCACAGTTCCCCCCGCAGCCCCATGAGACGCCGGTCAAAGCGCATGTGGATACCTTTTTTCCAAAAGTAGAGGGCCAGGACCACTGCGGAGATGAGCTGGGAGGTGATGGTGGCGATGGCGGCGCCCCGGACGCCCCAGTGGAAGATAAAAATGTAGATGGGGTCCAGGATGGTGTTGAGGACGGCGCCGATGATGACGCCGTACATGGACATTTTAGGGCTGCCGTCGGCCCGGACCATGTTGGAGAGGGTCACCGACAATACGCTGAATGGCGCGCCGATCAGAATGATAGAGGTATAATCCTTGGCGTAGGGCATCACGGTATCCTTGGCGCCGAAGGCCCGGAGCATGGGCTCCAGGAAAACCAGCCCAAGGGCCATCATGGCGATGCCAGCCAGAATAGACAGGATAAACAGGTTGTTGAGGGTGCGCCCCGCGGCCTCCTCGTCGCCCTCGCCCATCTTGATGGAGGCGTAGGCGCAGCCGCCGGAGCCGATCATGGTGGATACGGCCAGCATGATGGTGACCACCGGGAAGGCGATGGTAGTGGCAGCATTGCCCAGCACACCCACGCCCTGTCCGATAAAAATCTGGTCTACGATGTTATAGACCGAGTTGACCAGCATGGAGATCACCGAAGGCACGGAAAATGCCAACAGCAGTTTGCCGACGGGCTCATAGCCCAGAGGGTTTTCCCCCGGTCGTCTCTCCTGTTCCAACTGTTCAGATGCCATTGTTCTCTTTCTCCTCCTGTTCCAGTGCCAGAAGGGCGTTGTCGGCGATGCGGGACACCAGGTCCTTAGCCGTCTCCGCCTCTTCCGGTGTCATCCCCCGGGTGAGCATCTCGTTCCAACGGACGCGGGCGGCAGAGGCTTCCCGGACCACAGGCTCGGCCGCCTCCGTAGCATACAGCCTCCGGACACGCCGGTCGTGTCCATCCGCCTCAGAGCGGACATAGCCCAGCTCCTCCAGCTTCTGTACCGCCCGGGTCACCGTCCCCTTGTCGTAGAGGCCCATCCGCGCCAGGTCGTACATACTGATCCCCTGATGCTCATGGATGCGCAGAAGGAAAAACTGCTGTCCGTAGCCAATTCCCCAGGGCGCCAGGACCCGGTCATAAAAGCGATTGGCCATCCGATAGGCGATGGAAATATTCCGGCCCAGAAACACAGACTCGTCCATTGTGCCTGTCCCCTTTCCGTGGTGCTCCGTGCTCACGGCGCTCTCTCAGCCGCCGTTTCCTAGGGAACCTCTGAATAAAAGCCTTTATCCTGTTTCTACTCAATGTATTAGCCGCCATTTGCGCTTGGTTAAGGTGATTTCAGTGCAAAATAGCCATTATTTATCTGCTT
>NZ_JBQHTM010000004.1:0-114338 GCF_052065695.1 Intestinimonas sp. HCP28S3_D6 | reverse complement strand
AGAAAAGCAGATAAATAATGGCTATTTTGCACTGAAATCACCTTAACCAAGCGCAAATGGCGGCTAATACATTGAGTAGAAACAGGATAAAGGCTTTTATTCAGAGGTTCCCTAGCAAATACCAATCAACATACGCTTTTGGAGAAAAGAGACGTTTTCAAAACCCGTTTCTTTTTCCCTGCTGGAAAAAGAACGGTTTTTGCAATCCAAAGAAAAAGGGGCTCCCAAAGGGGTTAAGTGGCTCCAAATAGGAATCCGGCGGCCCGGCTTTACGCCCCCATTGTGCACCAGCACCGTCCACAGGAGACTCCGCTGGTGGAACAGGGAAAAGCCGTGGTTCTATCCCCACTTTTTTCGCCGCCTGCGCTGGTGGGTGTCAGGACGTGGTGGCGCTGCCTGGTATTACCGTTGCTGTGGGGTGCGGCTCCGTCTCTATTCCCTATTCACGCTTCCCTTTTCCTTCTTCCTTTTATTTGTGGAGCGCGACGACCCCGGCGCGCCAAACCACACTGCGGAGTGGCGTAGGGGGGGGGGGGGGGGGGCCCCCCCGTCCGGTCTGGTGCCAGGCCGCCCCTATCCATATTACACAGCGTCGTAACACAAAAAGGCCGCGCCCGGTAAAAAACCGGGCGCGGCTCCATACCTTATTTACTCTTTTACAAAATAGGCGATGCCGGTGCAGGCCGGCCCCGCGTGGGTACCAACTACGGAGCCAATGGAGCTCTCCAAAAACTCAGCGCCGGGGATGCTGGCCGCCAGAGCGGCCTCGCACTCGGCCATAACGTCGGGGCTGTCGGCGTTGCCGAAGGAGACGGGCAAGGAGGTGTCCGCCGGCTCGGCCTGGAGCTGCTTCTCCATCCACTGGAAGGCGCCCTTCCGGCCCCGGGACTTGGCCGCCGCCTCCACCACGCCGTCCCGGATGTTCAGGATGGGGGTGATGCCCAGCATGCCGCCCACCACGGCGGCGGTGCCCGAGATGCGCCCGCCCATCTTCAGGTACTTCAGGGTGCTCACCACCGCGTAGAACCGCACCCGCTTGGCCAGCTCCTGCACCTTTTCGGCGATGGTATGGGCGTCCAGACCCTGGTCCCGCAACCGGGCCGCCATCTCCACCAGCAGCCCCAGGCCAAAGGTCACCGTGGTGGAGTCCACCACGAAGATGTTCTCCTCGTCCACCATGTCCCGGGCAATCATGGCCGACTGGCAGGTGCCCGAGAGCTGGGAGGCAATGAACAGCCCCACCACCTGGTCCCCGGCGTCCACGTGGGCCTGGAACCGACGGGCAAACTCCTCCGGATTCACCTGGGCCGTGGTGGGCAGGGTCTCCGCCGTCCGCAGCCGGGCGTAAAATTCCTCGTTGCTCAGGTCGATGCCGTCCAGGAAGGACTCCTCCCCAAAATGGACGGAGAGAGGGACCACCTCCACCCCCAGGGCCTTTTGCCGCTCCGGGGAGAGATCACAGGTGCTGTCGGTGACGATGCGTACCATACTTCTTACCTCACTTTATGCTTCATTGGGATGCTCTTCCGGCGCGAAAAACCGGGCCAGCTTCCCCAGGGCCCCCACCAGGGCGTCACACTCCTCCGGCGTCAGTCCGTCCAGGACCTGCTCCACCATCTGCCGGTGAAATTCCCTGTGGGCTGCGTCCGCCTCACGGGCCAGCGGCGTGGGCAGAATCCGCACCGCCCGCCGGTCCTTCTCGTCCCGCTGGCGCTCCACGTAGCCCTTCCGCTCCAGCAGGTTCACCGCCGTGGTCAGCGTCCCCGCCGTCACCCCCTGGGCCGCCGCGATGGCCGTGGCACGGTTGTCCCCGCCGTGGTCCGCCACCCGGCACACCGTGTCGATCAGGTGGATCTCCCGCAGGGACAGCTTGGGGTACTCCGCCGTCAGGACCTCCTCCTCCCGGCGCAGGATCTGGTCAAAAACCTCCACCAGAAACTGATTGATCTTGGCGCCCCGCACCTCCATGCCGCCGCCTCCTTTTCTTTGAAGTTCAAAACATTGGCATTGTATCCGGTCTCGCTCCGCTTGTCAAGCATTTTTAGTTTGAATTTCAAATAAAGCATGGGTTTTTTCCTTTTTTCCAAAAAATGGTCCTCTATGGGCAGCAAAAAACCGCCTGCGCATGCAGGCGGTTTTCAGGCAATGATCTGTGCGCCTCAGGCCAGCTTGTTCAGCTTGATGGTCATGGCGCTCTTCTTGTTGGCCGCGTTGTTGCGGTGCAGCAGACCCTTGGCGGCAGCCTTGTCGATGGCCTTCACCGTGGCCTTGTAGACAACATCGGCCTCGCTGCGGTTGCCTTCGGCCACCACGGCGTCAAACTTCTTGATCTGGGTCTTCAGCGCAGACTTGGCCGCCTTGTTCCGGGCCGCCTTGGTCTCGTTGACCAGCACGCGCTTCTTGGCAGACTTGATATTCGGCAAACCAAACACCTCCTCCGATGGTATAATCATATCCACGGGACCTGCCCGTTCAGGTATCCATTTTAACAGAAGCTTTGAAAAAATGCAACCTTTTTTTTAAATTTTTTTGTTCTTTGGATAGGAAACTTGGATTTCGCAAAAAATAGGGGTCAAATGGCGATGCAGCCACTATATCTTGCGGAAGGGAGCGTGGTGATCCATGCTGACGCGGCGGACGGACCTGGCGGTGGAGGCGGAGGCTCTGGCCAGAGCGGGGCGGGAGACCCCGGCGCCGGAGGGGGTGCGGGTGCAGGAGGAGCGCCGGGAGGGCTGCCCGGTGACCCGGGTGGAGATTTTGGACGGCAGGGGGGAGGAGGCCCTGGGTAAGCCTGTTGGGACCTATGTAACGGTGGACCTCACCGGGCTGACGCGCAGGGAGGAGGAGGCCTTTCCCCGGTCCTGCCGGGCCCTGGCGGGGGAGCTCTCCCACCTGCTCCGGCGCTGTCGGGTGCCGGAAAAGGCCCCGGTGCTGGTGGTGGGCCTGGGCAACCGGGCCATCACCCCAGACGCCGTGGGGCCCGGCGCCGCCGACCACACCCTGGTGACCCGCCACCTCATCGACCAGGCCCCGGAGCACTTTGGGGACTTTCGGCCGGTGGCCGCCCTGGCGGCGGGGGTGCTGGGCACCACCGGCGTGGAGAGCGGGGAACTGGCCCAGGCGGTGGCGGGGAAGGTAAAGCCGGGCTGCGTCATCGCCGTGGACGCCCTGGCCGCCCGCAGCCTGGACCGCATCTGCGCCACGGTACAGCTCTCCGACACCGGCATCGTCCCTGGCTCCGGGGTGGGCAACCACCGCTTCGCCCTCAACGCCGAAACGTTGGGGATGCCCGTCATCGCCGTGGGGGTGCCCACCGTGGTGGACGGCGCCACCCTGGCCCTGGACATCCTGGAGGAGGCCGGCCGGGACGACCTGGACCCCGCCGCCCTCCGGGGGGTGGGGGGGAGCCTCATGGTCACCCCCAGGGACATTGACCAGCGGGTCAAAGATATGGCCAAGGTCATCGGCTTCGGCATCGACCTGGCCCTCCACCCCCGTCTCTCCGTGGAGGACGTGGAGCTGTTTTTGTCCTGAGGGGGAAGAGGCTTTAAACCACGCTGCTTTTTTTAATGGGGGAACGGCCTCCGGCGGGCCCCTTTCTGAATGACCAGAAAGGGGCAAAA
Source organism: Intestinimonas sp. HCP28S3_D6 (assembly GCF_052065695.1). NCBI lineage: Bacteria > Bacillati > Bacillota > Clostridia > Eubacteriales > Intestinimonas > Intestinimonas sp. HCP28S3_D6. The sequence continues at coordinate 110,715 of NZ_JBQHTM010000004.1, read as the reverse complement.
GAGTCAGGCGGGAAGGGGGGGTTGCGATTTCCCCCCTACCCGACACCCAACCCCCTTAAAACGACCAAACACAGGGGGGAGCTGCGGCTCCCCCCTATTGGAAGTACCCCCCGGACTCTTCTACTGTTACGCCACTTGCACCGTCGGCTTACTCTGTAACGCCGCCGGTGCCCCAGCGTAGGGGCGGCCTGCGACCGCCCGCCGTGCCGGTGCGGGACCGCTTTTTCGCGGGGCGCGTCTGGGAAGCCGCGCCCCACAAATGAAACTTTCCCGTATCGGTACGGCGGGCGACCAAAGGTCGCCCCTACACAGGCAAAACAGTGTCCAAAACCGTGCTTTCTTTCCGTCCCAGCCCTTGACGGCGGGGAGAAAGGGTGATAAAATGGGCCCAAATCGGAAAAAGGCAGTGACCGGGAGGAGTACGCGAGGACCCGGACCGCAGAGAGGAGCCGCTTCGGTGCAAGGCTCCCGACGGTCCCGCGGAAGGCGCCCGTGAGCCGCGGAGCGGAAATGCTCCGCCGTCTCGTCCCCGTTACGGACCCAAGAGTGTGCGCCCTAAGGGGTGCAAATTCAGGTGGTACCACGGACCGTCAGCGTTCGCCCTGAGCCATAGGCTCAGGGCGTTTTCTTTTGCTTACCTTTATTTTTGTCATAAGGAGTGTCTCCCCATGAAAAACACCGAAAAGACCATGGAACAGATCGTAGCCCTGTGCAAGGGCCGTGGCTTCATCTTCGCCGGCAGCGAGATCTACGGCGGCCTGGCCAATACCTGGGACTACGGCCCCCTGGGCGTGGAGCTCAAGAACAACGTGAAAAAGGCCTGGTGGAAGAAGTTCGTCCAGGAGAACCCCTACAACGTGGGTCTGGACGCCGCCATCCTCATGAATCCCCAGGTGTGGGTGGCCTCCGGCCACGTGGGCGGCTTCTCCGACCCCCTCATGGACTGCAAGGAGTGCAAGGAGCGTTTCCGCGCCGACAAGGTCATCGAGGACTGGTGCCAGGAGAATAACTTTGACCTGGGCCACAGCGTGGACGCCATGAGCCAGACCCAGATGAAGGAGTTCATCGAGGAGCACAATATCCCCTGCCCCACCTGCGGCAAGCACAACTGGACCGACATCCGCCAGTTCAACCTGATGTTCAAGACCTTCCAGGGCGTCACCGAGGACGCCAAGAACACCGTCTACCTCCGCCCCGAGACCGCCCAGGGCATCTTTGTCAACTTCCAGAACGTCCAGCGGACCACCCGGCGGAAACTGCCCTTCGGCGTGTGCCAGGTGGGCAAGAGCTTCCGCAACGAGATCACCCCCGGCAACTTCACCTTCCGCACCCGTGAGTTCGAGCAGATGGAGCTGGAGTTCTTCTGCCAGCCCGGCACCGAGCTGGATTGGTTCAAGTACTGGAAGGACTTCTGCCACCAGTGGCTGCTCCAGCTGGGCATGAAGGACGAGAACCTGCGGCTCCGGGACCACGACCCCGAGGAGCTCTCCCACTACTCCAACGCCACCACCGACTTCGAGTTCGTCTTCCCCTTCGGCTGGGGCGAGCTGTGGGGCGTGGCCAGCCGTACCAACTTTGACCTCAACGCCCACCAGACTACCTCCGGCAAGGACATGACCTACTTCGACCAGGAGAAGAACGAGCACTATATCCCCTACGTCATCGAGCCCTCCCTGGGCGCCGACCGCGTCACCCTGGCCTTCCTGGTGGACGCCTACGACGAGGAAGTCGTGGACGCCGAGAAGAACGACGTCCGCACCGTCCTGCGGCTCCACCCCGCCCTGGCCCCCTTCAAGTGCGCCGTGCTGCCCCTCTCCAAGAAGCTGGGCGACAAGGCCCGGGAGATCCAGGCCGAGCTCTCCAAGTACTTCATGGTGGACTACGACGACGCCGGCTCCATCGGCAAGCGCTACCGCCGCGAGGACGAGATCGGCACCCCCTACTGCATCACCGTGGACTTCCAGACCGTGGGCGACGACAAGACCCCCGCTGACAACTGCGTCACCGTCCGCGACCGCGACACCATGGAGCAGGTCAGAATCCCCATCGATCAGCTCAAGGATTATATTGCCGAGAGAGTGGCGTTTTAAGGAATTGCCCACCGCGGCCGGGCGTAGGGGCGGATCATATCCGCCCCTACCCCAGCTTTACGGTGTGGTTTGGCGCGCCGAGTCGTCGCGCCCCACAAACAGCACAGCACCACGGGCGCGTCTGGGAAGCCGCGCCCCACAATAGAAGGAACATCAGGCAGCGCCACCACGCTCCGACACCCACCCGCGCAGGCGGCGAAAAAATGTGGGATAGGACCACGGCTTTTCCCTGTTCCACCGAGGTAGTCACCTGTGGACGGTGCTGGTCCTCTACGGGGCGTAAAGACGTGCCGCCGGATTCCTATTTGGAATCACCTAACCCGCACGGGAGCCCCTTTTTCTTTGGATTCCAAAAACCGTTCTTTTTCCAGCAGGGAAAAAGAAACGGTCTTTGACCGTCTCTCCTGTCCTTTCACGTAACAGAAAGAAAATGAGACGTAAACCACGCTTAAAGTCCCCCCTCATCCGCCCCAGTGTGCGCACTGGGGCACCACGGGTTAAGGAAGAAGTCATTTCTTCTGACTGTCCACCGGACAGTCAGACCCCCGGGGGAAGGCTCTGTTTGTTCCCCCTTTCACAGACAAAAAGGAATCAGATATGAAAAAAATCCCCCTCTTTCAGCGCCATGCCGACCAGTCCTGGCCGGCGTGGAAAACCGCCCTCTTCTGGGTCTGGAACCTCTTTTGGGGCCTGTGTGCCACATTGGGAGTAGGCCTTGTGAGCCTGATCTTTGCCGCTGTCATCGACCAGAAGGCCATGCTCCTGAGCTATTTCCAGAACCCCCTCATCGCCTTTCTGAACCTGGCCCCGGTGGTGCTCCTCTACTTCCTGCTCTACTTTATCCTGGGCCGGGCCTCTTTGGCCTACGCCCTCACCGCCGCCATTACCCTGGGCTTTACCATGGGCAGCTGGTTCAAGCTCCAGTTCCGCAACGACCCCCTCATGTTCGAGGACCTGCTCCTTTTGAAGGAGGCCGGCAACATGGCGGGGAAGTACCAGCTCTTCCTCACCAAGACCATGATCCTGGCCCTGGTGCTCCTCATCCTGGGCTGGCTCTTCCTCCACTTCTGCGTCCGGGGCCGCCCCGGCGCCCGGCTGCTGCTGCTGGGCTTCGCCGCCGCCGTCCTCTGCGCCCTCCCCGTGTGGAACATGACCCAGAGCGACGACATCTACAACAACCGCACCGCCAACAACGGCCTCATCAACCAGTGGTCGGCCACCCAGGTCTACGTGTCCAAGGGCTTCGTCTACCCCTTCCTCCACAGCGTGAAGTCGGCCTCCGACGCCCCGCCGGAGGGCTATGACGCCGGTCGGGCCGAGACCATCCTGTCGGGCTACGAGGACGCCGACATCCCCGAGGACAAGAAGGTGTCGGTGATCTCCATCATGCTGGAGTCCTACGACGACTTTTCCAAGTACGGCACCCCCACCCTGGACCCCAAGGTGTACGCCGACTACCACGCCCTGGAGGAAGAGAGCCTCACCGGCGACCTCATCACCAACATCTTCGCCGGGGGCACCGTGGACTCGGAGCGGTGCTTCCTCACCGGCTTTGCCGATCTGGGCTCCTTCCGGTCGGCCACCAACTCCTACCCCTGGTACTTCCGCAGCCAGGGCTACACCGTCACCGGCTCCCACCCCTGCTACGCCTGGTTCTATAACCGGGAGAACATCAACGTCAACCTGGGTTTCCAGGACTACCGCTTCGTGGAGAACTACTTCTCTCCCATGACCGACGGCGGCGTGGGCTACGACGACCTCTTCTTCCCGGAGCTCATCAAGCTCTGGGAGCAGGACAAGGCCCTGGGCCAGCCCGTGTTCCAGTACAACCTGACCTACCAGGGCCACGGCCCCTACAACGACGACCAGACCTGGTGGGGCGACGACTACGTGGTCAACGACAAGGGCTACACCCAGGCTGAACTCAACATCCTCAACAACTACTTTGGCTCGGTCTACAACACCAACCAGAACCTGAAGGCCTTCTTCGACTACTTCCGGGAAGAGGAGGAGCCGGTGGTCATCGTGGTCTTTGGCGACCACAACCCCTGGCTGGGGGACGGCAACTCGGTGTATGAGGCCATCGGCCTGGACCTGGACTTCTCCACCCCCGAGGGCTTCTACAACTACTACTCCACCCGCTACCTCATCTGGGCCAACGACGCCGCCAAGGCCGTTCTGGGGAACGACTTCGTGGGGGAGGGCCCCACGGTGAGCCCCACCTTCCTCATGGACGTGGTCTTTGACGCCTGCGGGTGGACCGGTCCCGCCTATATGCAGGCCACCCGCCCCGTCATGGAGCAGGTGCCCGTCATGAACACCCCCACCGGCCTCTACATGGAGGACGGCGCGGTCACCGGCACCCTCACCCCCGAGGGACAGGCCCTGGTCACCGACTTCGACATGCTCCAGTACTACTACCGCAAGAACTTCATCTACGACGGCCTGCGCTGATGGCAGGAGAGTGCCACGCCCCGCCGGTCCCGGCGGGGCGTGTGCTTTTTATTAGAGGAGGTCTGTGGGCGGCCATAGGCCGCCCCTACAAAAATGCTGCGAGTATGGGGTAGGGGCGGCCTGCGGCCGCCCGCCGTACCACACATCCGTAGTGCGCGGCAACCTCCGCACGACAGGGACATGCTTTCCACATTTCGCTCTTTTTTGTGGAAAGTTTCCCGCTATTTTACCCCCACTCCCGGTACGCACCCAATTTTTCTCCACATTTTTTCCTGAAATGTGGAAGGTTCCCCAAAGAAATAAATTGGAGGCATCCACCCATGGACAATCTCATCTTCTGTCTCAACGCCACGGTACCCGTCTTTCTCATGATGCTGCTGGGCTTTGTGTTCCGGCGGGTGGGCTTCGTGGACAAGGCCTTCGCCGACAAGATCAACGGCTTTGTCTTTAAGGCTGCCCTGCCCGTCCTTCTCTTTCAGGACATGTCGGGCGCCGACTTCTTTGCCCAGTGGGACGGCCCCTTTGTGGGGCTGTGCTTCGGCGTGACGGCGGTGAGCATCCTGGCCATGCTCCTCCTCTCCCACGTGCTCAGCCGGGAACTCCGGGGCGAGTTCGTCCAGGTCTCCTACCGCAGCAGCGTGGCCCTGCTGGGGGTGGCCTTTATTCAGAACATCTACGGCACCGCCGGCGCCGCCCCCCTCATGATTATCGGCGCCGTCCCCCTCTACAACATCGCCGCCGTCCTGATCCTGGCCCTCATGCGCCCCGACCAGGGGGGCCTGAGCCGGGACCGCCTTCTGCGCACCCTCAAGAAGGTAGTCACCAACCCCATCCTCATCGGCATCGTCATCGGCATGCTCTGGTCCCTGCTGCGCCTGCCACAACCTGTCATCCTCCAGAAGTCGGTGGACAGCTTTGCCGGCGTGGCCACCCCCATGGGCCTCATCGGCCTGGGCGCCTCCGTGGACCCGGAGCAGGCGCTGGCCAAGCTCAAGCCCTCCCTCCTGGCCGTTTTCTGCAAGCTCTTCCTCTTCGCCGCCGTCTTTCTGCCCCTGGCGGTGTGGCTGGGCTACCGCACCGACAAGCTGGTCACCATCCTCATCATGCTGGCCTCCTCCACCACCTCCAGCTCCTACGTCATGGCCAGAGGACAGGGCTACGACGGCGCCCTCACCGCCAACACCATCCTGCTCACCACCTTCCTGAGCGCCTTTACCCTCACCAGCTGGCTCTACGTCCTCCGGTCCATGGGACTCATTTAAGTACATACAAAAGGACCGCCGACGGGCTTTGATGCACCCGCCGGCGGTCTTTTTTTGTGGGATTTTATGGACGACGATAGGGGGCAGCCTCGATTGAGGGGTGCGGCTTCCCGGACGCGGCCTGGTGCTTTTTGCTGCGTGAAAGGACGGGAGAGACGGTTTCAAAGACCATTTCTTTTTCCCTGCTGGAAAAAGAAACGGTTTTTGGACTCCAAAGAAAAAGGGGCTCCCGTGCGGGTTAAGCGGCTCCAAATAGGAATCCGGCGGCCCGTCTTTACGCCCCCATAGAGCACCAGCCCCGTCTACGGTAGACTACGCCGGCGGAACAGGGAAAAGCTGTGGTCCTATCTCCACTTTTTTCGCCGCTTGCGTGGGTGAAAGTTGCGGCGTGAGTCAACGGGCGGCCTGCAAAGACGGGGCAAAACGAGCGCAGGGGCGGATACCATCCGCCCCTGCATACCCCCGCACAGAGGGGTCATTTGAACTTTTTGCTCTCCAGCACCGCCAGCTCATCGCAGCGGTTGTTATAGGGATTCTCCGCATGCCCTTTGACCCAGTGGAGGTTGACGGTGTGGTAGTCGCACAGATTGAGGAGCTTCTCCCACAGGTCCGGGTTGAGGGCGGGCTTCTTGTCGCCCTTCACCCAGCCCCGGGCCTTCCAGCCCCGGGCCCAGCCCTTCTCCAGAGCGTCGATGACGTACTTGGAATCCGAGTAAAGCTCCACGATGCAGGGCTCCTTCAGCGCCTCCAGGGCGGTGATGACCCCGGTGAGCTCCATGCGGTTGTTGGTGGTGTGCCCCTCGCCGCCGGAGAGCTCCTTTTTGAACTTGCCGTACATCAGGATGGCGCCCCAGCCCCCGGGGCCCGGGTTCCCCGAGCAGGCGCCGTCGGTATAGATGGTGACTGTCTTCATAGGTCTCCTTACAGCTCCTCCAGGATCTCCTTGCGCTTCTGCTCGTACTCCTCCTGGGTGATGAGGCGCTGGTCGTAGAGGGCGCGCAGCTCGGTGAGGCGGGCCTGGGTATCGCCGGGGGCGGCGGCGTCCTGAGCATGCTCAGCGCCGCCCTCCTCCTCGATGTGGATCTCGGGGCCGATATAACCCTTGCCGAAGGCCTGGTAGAAGTTGGTCCCGGCGATGACGCCGGCGATGATGGTCCAAAGGACGCCAAAGATGGCGCCGAAGCCGCCGGTCATGGAAAATGAGGGGATGACCACAAAGAGGCCGATGAGCACAAAGATGACGCCCACCACGCCCCCCATGACGGAGCCGCTCTTACTGGGACGGTAGGTCACACGCTTTCTGGCCATGGCTTAACCCTCCTGCTGGTCATTGGGCTCCTCAGAGCCCTCCTCGGCCTCCTCTTCCTCGTGGTCGGTGCGGGCGAAGGAGATGACCTTCACGCCCTCCTCCAGATTCATGATCTTCACGCCCTGGGCGGTCCGGCCGTAGGTGGAGATGCCGGACACCGCCATGCGGATGATGACGCCGGCGTCGTTGATGACCAGCACGTCGTCGGCGTCGCTGACCACCTTGACCCCCACCACGGGGCCGGTCTTTTCGGTGACGTTATAGCCCTTCAGGCCGTAGCCGCCCCGCTTCTGGGGACCGTCGGCACGGATATACTCGTCCATGTCGGTGCGCTTGCCGTAGCCGTTCTCGGTAATCATGAGGACCTGGTGATCGTGCTTGGCCCGGGCGGCGCCCACCACATAGTCGCCCTCCTTCAGGTTGATGCCCCGGACGCCGGCGGCGTCACGGCCCATGCACCGCACGTCCGTCTCCTTAAAGCAGATGGCCATACCGTCATGGGTGACGATGAGGATAGCCTGGTCGCCGTCGGTCTCCCGGACGGTGATGAGCTCGTCTCCCTCGTCCAGGGTGATGCAGCGGATGCCCGCCTTCCGGGCGGTATGGATGGAGGAGAGCTGAATCCGCTTCACCGTGCCGTTCCGGGTCACCATGGCCAGATACCGGTCCTCCGGGAACTCCCGCAGGTGAATCATGGCGGTGACCTTCTCGTCCGACTCGATGGGCAGCACATTCACCAGGTTGGTGCCCTTGGCGGTGCGGCCGGCCTCCGGGATCTGGTAGCCCTTCTTCCGGTGGACCCGGCCCTTATTGGTGAAGAAGAGGATGAAGTCGTGGGTGGAGGCGGTAAACACCGTGTCCACATAGTCCTCCTCCTTGGTGGCCATGGCGGTGATACCCTTGCCGCCCCGACGCTGGGTGCGGTAGGTGGACACCGGGGTCCGCTTGATGTAGCCGCCGGCGGTGAGGGTAAAGACGCACTCCTCCTCCTCGATGAGGTCCTCGATGTCCAGCTCGTCCTCCACGTCCTGGATCTCAGTCTTGCGGTCGTCGCCGTACTTGTCCCGGATGGCGATGAGCTCGTCCTTGAGCACACCTCTGAGCATGCTCTCGTCGGAGAGGAGCTTTTGGAAGTAGGCGATGCGCTCCTCCAGCTCCTTGTACTCGTTCTCCAGCTTCTCCCGGTCCAGACCCTGGAGGGCCTTCAGGCGCATATCCAGGATGGCCTGGGCCTGGACGTCGTCCAGACTGAAGCGGGCGCACAGCCGCTCCTTGGCGTCGTCGTAGCTCTCCCGGATGATCTTAATCACTTCATCGATGTTGTCCTGGGCGATGAGCAGACCTTCCAGCAGGTGGGCGCGCTCCTGGGCCTTCTTCAGGTCGTACTTGGTGCGCCGGATGATGATCTCCTCCTGGAAGGCGATGTACTCGTCCAGGATGTGGCGCAGGGAGAGGATCTTGGGCTGGGACTGGTTGTTCACCAGGGCCAGCATGTTGATGGCGAAGGTGGTCTGGAGCTGGGTCTGGGCGAAGAGGCGGTTCAGGACCACCTGGGGGTTGGCGTCCTTCTTGAGTTCGATGACGATACGCATGCCGTTGCGGTCGGTCTCGTCCCGGATGTCGGAGATGCCCTCCAGCCGCTTGTCCTCCACCTGGTCGGCCATGTTCTTGATGAGCATGCGCTTGTTGACCTGATAGGGGATCTCGGTGACGATGATGCGGGTGCGGTCCTTGCCGAACTCCTCGAACTCGGTGCGGGCCCGGACCATGAGGCGGCCCCGGCCGGTGGCGTAGGCTGCCCGGATGCCGCTGCGGCCCATAATGATGCCCCGGGTGGGGAAATCGGGGCCCTTCACGTGCTCCATCAGGTCGGCCAGGGTGGCGTTGGGGTCCTCCAGCACGCAGATGGTGGCGTCGATGACCTCCCGCAGGTTGTGGGGCGGGATGTTGGTGGCCATGCCCACGGCGATGCCCGCCGAGCCGTTCACCAGCAGGTTGGGGAAGCGGCTGGGCAGCACCCGGGGCTCCTTCCGGGACTCGTCGAAGTTGGGGTCCCAGTCCACGGTGTCCTTCTCGATGTCCCGGAGCATCTCCTCAGAGATCTTGCTCAGACGGGCCTCGGTGTAACGGTAGGCGGCCGGGGGGTCGCCATCCACGGAGCCGAAGTTGCCGTGGCCCTCCACCAGCACGTAGCGCATGGAGAAGTTCTGGGCCAGGCGGACCAGGGCGTCGTAGACGCTGGCGTCGCCGTGGGGGTGGTACCGGCCCAGCACGTCGCCCACGCAGGTGGCCGACTTCTTGAAGGGCTTATCGTGGGTCAGGTTGTCCTCGTACATGGCGTACAGGATGCGGCGGTGGACCGGCTTCAGGCCGTCCCGCACGTCGGGCAGGGCCCGGCCCACGATGACGCTCATGGCGTACTCGATGTAGGATTTCTCCATCTCCGGCACCAGGGGAGAGGTGACGATGGTCTGATTGGGGTATCGGATCTCCTCCGGGTCGTATTGGGGTTTCTTGCTCATCTATTTGTTTCCTCCTTGGGTAGAGGTTGGGTTGATTTTTACGCTTGGGGACGTAAGAGACGCATTCAAAACCCGTTTCTTTTTCCCGCAGGAAAAAGAACGGTTTTTGGAATCCAAAGAAAAAGGGGCTCCCGTGCGGGTTGAGTGGCTCCAAATAGTGATCCGGCGGCCCGTCTTTACGCCCCCATAGAGCACCGGCACCGTCCACAGGTGACTCCGCCGGTGGAACAGGGAAAAGCTGTGGTCCTATCCCACATTTTTTCGCCGCCTGCGCGGGTGGGTGTCGGAGTGTGGTGGCGCTGCCTGGTTTTCCCTCCTATTGTGGGGTGCGGCTTCCCAGACGCACCCCCTAAACCTTCTCCCTCGCAGGGAGAAGGTCAAAAAAGGTCCCTTAATAGTCCAGGTTCACCGCGTATTTGGCGTTTTTCTCGATGAATTCCTTTCGGGGCTCCACCTTTTCGCCCATGAGGACGGTGAAGGTCTGGTCGGCCAGGACGGCGTCGTCCAGCTCGATGCGCTTGAGGGTGCGCTTCTCCGGGTCCATGGTGGTCTCCCAAAGCTCGTGGGGGTCCATCTCGCCCAGGCCCTTATAGCGGCTGATGTCCACCTTAGCGTTGGGGTTGTCGCCCCGGAGCTCGGAGGAGACCTTATCCCGCTCCTCGTCGGAGAAGGCCACCCGGGTGGTCTTGCCCCGGGTCAGCTTGTAGAGGGGGGGCACGGCGGCGTAGACGTAGCCCTGCTCGATGAGGGGACGCATGAAGCGGAAGAAGAAGGTCAGCAGCAGGGTGCGGATGTGGGCGCCGTCCACATCCGCATCGGCCATGATGATGACCTTATGGTAGCGCAGCTTGGCGGGGTCGAACTCGTCGCCGATGCCGGCCCCCAGGGCGGTAATGACGGGCTGGAGCTTATCGTTGCCGTAGACCTTGTCGGCCCGGGCCTTCTCCACGTTGAGCATCTTGCCCCACAGGGGGAGGATGGCCTGGAACCGGGAATCCCGGCCCTGGGTGGCCGAGCCGCCGGCGGAATCACCCTCGACGATGTAGAGCTCGGTGAGCTCGGGGTTATTTTCGTTGCAGTCCCGGAGCTTATCCGGCATGGCGGCGCCGCCAAGGGCGGTCTTGCGCCGGATGGACTCCCGGGCCTTCCGGGCCGCCTCACGGGCACGGGAGGCGGTGAGGGCCTTGTCCAGGATGGCCTTGCCCACCGCCGGGTTCTCCTCCAGGAACTCGGAGAGCTTTTCCGACACGATGGCGCTCACCAGGGTGCGGATCTCGCTGTTGCCCAGCTTGGCCTTGGTCTGGCCCTCAAACTGGGCGTCGGTGAGCTTTACCGAGATGACGCAGGTGAGGCCCTCCCGGTAGTCCTCGCCCTTGATCTCGTCGCCGTCCTTGAGGATGTTCATCTTCTTGCCGTAGGCGTTGAGGGTGGTGGTGAGGGCCTGCTTGAAGCCGGTCTCGTGCATGCCGCCCTCGGGGGTATGCACGTTGTTGGCGAAGGAGAGGATGGTCTCGGAGTAGCTGTCGGTGTACTGGAAGGCCAGCTCCGCCATGGAGTCCCCCTTCTGGCCGGCCATGTAGATAACCCCGTTGTGGATGGGGGTCTTGGACCGGTTGAGCCAGGTAACAAACTCCTTGATGCCGCCCTCGTAGCACATGTCGTCGTGCTGCTCCTTGCCGGGGCGCTGGTCGATGGTGTGGATGCGCAGTCCGGCGTTGAGGAAGGCCTCCTCCCGCATGCGGGTGTGGAGGATCTCATAGTCGTAGACGGTGGTCTCGGTGAACATCTCGGGGTCGGGCTTAAAGGTGACCACGGTGCCGTGCTTGTCGGTGTCGCCCACCACGGTCATGGACTGGGTCACCTTGCCCCGGGCGAACTTCATCTCGTAGATCTTGCCGCCCTTGTGGACCTGGACCTCCAGCCACTCGGAGAGAGCGTTCACCACGCTGGCGCCCACGCCGTGGAGGCCGCCGGACACCTTGTAGCCGCCGCCGCCGAACTTGCCGCCGGCGTGGAGGATGGTAAAGACCACCTCCAGGGCGGGCAGCCCGGTCTGGGGCTGGATGTCCACGGGGATGCCGCGGCCGTTGTCGGTGACGGTGATGACGTCGCCCTCTTTGATGACCACGTTGATCTCGTCACAATAGCCGGCCAGGGCCTCGTCGATGGAGTTGTCCACGATCTCATAGACCAGATGGTGGAGTCCGGAGGAGGAGGTGGAGCCGATGTACATACCGGGGCGCTTGCGCACCGCCTCCAGGCCCTCCAGGACCTGGATCTCGGAGCCGCCGTACTCGTGCTCGACCTGCTCGGGCCGTTCCAGCTCGTTTACTTCCAGTTCTTCAGACATTGTAAAACCTCCTGGGTGTGTTGGCGAAGCGCATAAATGCACTCCTTACCGAAGTAGGGAGCGGATTTATCCGCTCCGCCGGGTTCTTTCTATTCAAAGGTCCCGCTCTCCACCCGGCCCCGGAGGGTAGCGGCGGAGAGTTGGGAGAGGTAGGTGAGGGTGCCCAGCTCCGACCGGCAGAGCACCAGGGATTTGGGCAGGTCCATGGATACGTCCACCAGTTCGCCCTCCCGCTCGGCCCTTTTCAGAAATTCCCGGGTGATGCGGGAGTCGGTGGTGGTGTCCAGGTCAAAGATGCCGATGACGTCCCGAAAGGGGACCACCACCGACTGTCCCAGATGCAAATACATGGCGGACCTCCTTTCGTTGGGGTGGGGGAGCTCTGTAAACCATCCTGCGCCGCAAGAGAGGTAATATCAGTCAGCGGCGCCACGCCCCAACTCCCACCCGCGCAGGCGGCGAAAAAATTTGGAATAGGACCACAGCCTTTCCCTGTTCCACCGGCGGAGTCACCTGTGGACGGTGCTGGACCTCAACGGGGGCGTAAAGACGGGCCGCCGGATTCCTATTTGGAGCCACCTAACCCGCACGGGAGCCCCTTTTTCTTTGGATTCCAAAAACCGTTCTTTTTCCAGCAGGGAAAAAGAAACGGGTTTTGAACCGTCTCTCCCGTCCTGAAACGTATGTTGACCGGCATTTGCTTCATAAATATAACCTTTTTCCTTCAGAGGGGAAGATTTTTAAATCAACTCTCCGCCGTGAATATGAAAGACGGCGCCCTGGTCCAGACCTTCTAAGCCATCGTCCTCGCAGCAGGTGATGAAGCCCCAAAAAAGGCTTTGCCTTTTCCGGGGAACCCCGGAATTTCACATCCTCGGGCGAAATGAATTCGCCCTGCGGCAAGGTCCCGGCTTTGCCGGGACGCTTGGACGGCGCTTACCGCGCCGGGCCAGGTCTTCATTACATCAATTCCCCGCCGTGGATATGAAAGACGGCGCCGTGGTCCAGGCCCTCCAGCCCGTCGTCCTCGCAGCAGGTAATGAAGACCTGGCCGCCGGTGATGCGGTGGAGGACGAACTCCTGCCGCCGCCGGTCCAGCTCGCTGAGCACGTCGTCCAGCAGCAGCACCGGCCACTCCCCGGTGTCGTGGTAGAAGATCTCCCGGCAGCCCAGCTTCAATGAGAGGGCCGCCGTCCGGGTCTGGCCCTGGGAGGCGTAGGTCTTGGCCTCCAGGCCGTTGATGCGGACCACCAGATCGTCCTTGTGGGGTCCGGTGAGGCACTGCCGGGCCTCCAGTTCGGCTTGGCGGTGGGTGCGCTGGTGCTCAAGCACCGCCTCAAAGATGTCCCGGGTGGGGGCCAGGGGGTCGGCCACGGTGCTCACCGTGGCGTAGCCCAGGTCCAGCTGTTCCCGCCCACCGGAGAAGTCGGCGTGGACGGCGGCCGCCGTCTCCCGGAGCCGCTTTAAAAAGTGGGCCCGGTAGTGGATGAGCACCGCCCCCGCCTGGGCCATCTGGTAACTGAAGTCGTCCAGGGTGTCCAGCAGGGCGGGCTTTTCCTCCCAGTCCCGGAGGATACGGGTCTTGTGCTCATAGAGCCGCTTGTACTGGGAGAGGGCGGCGGCGTACCGGGGCCGGAGCTGGCAGATGCACTCGTCCAGAAACCGCCGCCGCTCGGCGGCCCCCGCCCGGATGAGGGAGAGATCCTCGGGGCAGAAGAGGACGGTTTGCAGCACCCCGGAGAGCTCCCCGGCGGTCTTGAGCTTCACCCCGTTGGAGAAGAGCTGCCGCCGCTGGCCCCGGCGGAGCCGGGCCTCCAGCTTGAAGGTCCGCTGCCGGGCCTCCACCGTGGCCTGGACCCGTGCGGCGTCGGCCTCCAGCCGGATGAGCTCCCGGTCGTACCGGGCCCGGTGGGAGGAGGCGGTGGAGAGATAGGCCACCGCCTCCAGTAAATTGGTCTTGCCCTGGGCGTTCTCCCCGTAGATCACGTTGACCCCGGTGGAGAAGGCCGCCTCCAGGCGGCGGTAGTTGCGAAAGTCCTCCAGGGCCAGGGCGTCCACCCTCATTGGACGGTGAGCTCCACGCCCTCCAGCGCCACCACGTCACCGGGCCGCAGCTTCTTGCCCCGCATGGTGCACACCTCGCCGTTTACCTGCACCTCACCGGCCTGGATGGCCTCCTTGGCCTCGCCGCCGGTCTCGGTGACCCCGGCGAACTTCAAAAGGGCGTCCAGCTTGATGAATTCCGTCTGGATCTTCACAGTCTCTTTCTGCATGGCTGCCTCCCGTCACGACGCGGCGTGCTCCTGAAGGAGCCGCGTAAAGAGTTCGTATACCTCCGGCAGCACCCGCTTCAGGGCCACCGGTTTGTTTTTCTTCCGGTCATAGAAGAAGTGGCCGGAGGTGCCCTCCGCCCGGAGGACCCCCGTCTCGGCGTCCACCATCCGGTAGGCCACCTCCATCTTGGCGGGGGAAAGCTTGGTCACCGTCATATGGATGGCCACCGTCTCCCCGAACCGGGTCATGGACCGGTATTTGCAGGAGATGTCGGTGAGGGCGAAGTCGATGCCCGCCTCCACCGCCTTCTGGTAGCCCCAGCCGATCTGGTCCATGAAGTCGGTGCGGGCCTCCTCCATCCAATGGATATAATTCCCATGATAGACCACGCCCATGCCGTCGGTCTCGTAAAACTGGGCCTTTCTCAGATAGGGACGCAGTTCCATATCACTCGCCTGCCTTCAGCCGCACGGGCAGCACCATATAGAGGAAGTTCTCCTCCCCCTCGGCGGGGAGGATGACGCAGGGGGCCACCCCGGAGCTGAGCTCCAGCCGCACCTTGTCGGTGGGGGCGGCCTTCAGGGCGTCCATAAGGTAGCGGTTGTTGAAGCCGATTTCCAGATTCTGGCCGTCGCCGGAGATGGGGCACTGGTCGGCGGCGTCGCCGATGCCGGTTTTGGTGGTGATGCTCAGCACGTTGTCCCCAAAGACGCAGCGCAGGGGGGACTTGAGCTTGTCGGAGATGATGAGGGAGACGCGGTCAATGGAGGTGAGGAGGGTGCGGGTCTCGCCCTCCACCTTGATGGCGTTGTTGCGGGGGATGGCCTGGCGGTAGGCCAAAAACTCACCCTCCAGCCGGCGGGACACCAGCATGGTGTCCCCCATGCGGAACATGACGTGGCGGTCGCCCTCAATGACCAACGCCTCGTCCTGGCTGTCGCCGCAGATCTTTTCCACCTCGTTGAGGGCGGCGCCGGGCACCACGAAGGAGAAGGAGAGGGCCCCGTCCTTTTCCAGGATGGGCTCGTGGCGGAGGGCCAGCCGGTAGCCGTCCACGCTGACCATGGTGAGGCCGTCGGCGCTCACTTCGAAGAGGGAGCCGGTGTGGATGGGCCGGGACTCGTTGTCGCTGACGGCGAAGATGGTCTGCCGGATCATGGAGCCCAGCTTGTCCCGGGAAATGGAGAAGCTGTTCTGATCCTCCACGGCGGGCAGGTCGGGGAAGTCCTCGGGGTCGGTGGCCAGGATGTTGAACTTGCTCATGCCGCAGGTGATGTTCACCATATAGCCGTCGGCGGAGAAGGAGACCACGTCGTCGGGCAGCTTGCGGATGATCTCGCCAAAAAGGCGGGCAGAGAGGACCAGGCTGCCCTCCCGCTCGATCTGGGCGGGGACCACGGTGCGGATACCGGTCTCCAGGTTGTAGCCGGTGAGCCGGAGCTGGTCTCCGGCCTCCACCAGGATGCCCTCCAGGGCGGGGATGGAGCTCTTGGGGGAGACGGCCCGGGCCGTGGTGGCGATGGCCGACTGAAGGAGTGCTTTTTCACAGGAAAACTTCATGGGAGTGGGTTCCCTTCCTTTCGTGCTCCGCTCGTTTTTGAGGAGAGGAGAGGATAAAAGATAGAAATAGTACTCGTAGTATAAAATATTGTGGAAAAGCGTTGGAAAGCCTTGGGGGAGAGGACGCAGGGCGTCCACAGGGGTGGTGGACAAATTTCGAGGGTTTCCACAGGAGGGAAAAAGGGCGAAAAATTGTCCACAGGGGATTATCCACATTTCCACAAAAACCGGTGGATTTCGACCTCTTGGGTTTTCCAACGGTGAATGGGTATTTATACAGGAAATGCATAAGGTTGCATGCTGAGTATGCAGGGCCATGCAGGATTTCCGTCATTTGCAGGAGGGCCGTTTTTCGCCTTCCCTGAAAGGTCGTTTGCCTTGTCGCAGGGGCGGATAGCATCCGCCCGCCAAACCATGTCTCAGCCCATTGCTTTCTGTGACGTGAAAGGACGGAGGAGACGGCTCAAAACCCGTTTCTTTTTCCCTGCTGGAAAAAGAACGGTTTTTGGAATCCAAAGAAAAAGGGGCTCCCGTGTGGGTTGAGTGGTCCCAAATAGGAATCCGGCGGCCCGGCTTTACGCCCCCGTTGAGGTCCAGCCCCGTCCACAGTGGACTACCTGGTTGGAACAGGGGTAAGCCGTGTTCCTATCCCCACTTTTTTCGCCGCCTGCGTGGGTGGGGGGCGGAGCGTGGTGGCGCTGACTGGGATTACCTCTGCTGTGGGGCGCGACGACCTCGGCGCGCCAAACCACACCCCGGGGTTGGGGTAGGGGCGGATAGCATCCGCCCGAAAAGGGGGAGAGGTTTTTACTCGTACCGGACAAGGACCTCATTCGTATCTGGCATTGATATTGGCCCGGATGTCCTTGATGACCTCGGAGATCTCGGGGGTGGTCTTTTTGAGCTTTTCGATGCGCTCGATGGAGTGGAGGACGGTGGTGTGGTCCCGGTTCTCGAACTCCCGGCCGATCTCCTTCAGGGACATGTTGGTCATCTCCCGGATGAGGTACATGGCCACCTGCCGGGCCAGGGCGGTGTCCTTGGTACGGCCCTGCCCCCGGAGGGCGCTGTTTTCGATGTTATAGAAGTTGCAGACCTCCTCGATGATGACGTCGGAGGTGGGCATGATGTCGGAGGGGTCCTTGAACATGTCCCGGACGGCCCGGGTGACGGTGGCGGCGTCGATGCTGCTCCCCTCCAGGTCCCGGAGGGCCATGATCTTGTTGACGGTGCCCTCGATCTGCCGCACGTTGGCGGTGATGTTCTCGGCCACGTACTGCAAAACGGCCTCGGGCAGCTCCACCCCCATGCGGATGGCCTTGTTCTTGATGATGGCCATGCGGGTCTCGTAGTCCGGAGGCTGGATATCGGCGATGAGGCCCCACTCGAACCGGGTTTTCAGACGGTCCTCCAGCTTGAGCATCTCCTTGGGGGGACGGTCGGCGGTAAAGACGATCTGTTTCCGGGTCTCATAGAGGGTATTGAAGGTGTGGAACATCTCCTCCATGGTGGAGTCCTTGCCGGCGATGAACTGGACGTCGTCCATCAAAAACACGTCGGCGGAGCGGAACTTCTCCCGGAACTCCTGGTTGCGGCCCTCCCGGATGGCCTGGATGAGCTCATTGGTGAAGGCGTCGCCCTTGATATAGACGATGCGGTAGTCGGGGTGGTCGTCGTGGATCTTGTGGGCGATGGCGTAGAGGAGGTGGGTCTTGCCCAGTCCCGACTCGCCGTAGATGAAGAGGGGATTGTAGTTCATGGCGGGGTGGTCGGCCACCGCACGGGCAGCGGCGTGGGCGAACTTGTTGGACGAGCCCACCACGAACCGCTCAAAGGTATACTCCTCCGTGCCGGGGAGGAAGCTGTCGTCCTTGGGGGCGGTATTGCGCTGCCGGCGCTCCAGATCGCCGTCCCCCAGCACCTCCACCTGGAAGTCGGCGGAGAAGAGCTCGTGAAGGGCCTTCTGGATGGGGGGCAGGTAGCGGGAGACGATGATATCCCGCTTGAAGTCGGACGGGGTGTGGAGGATGAACTTGTCGCCCTCCATGGATACGGCCACCGTATCGTCAAACCAGGTGTGGATGGTGGTGGCGGTCATGTCCGCCTCCATGAGGACAAGGACCCGGGACCAGATGTCGGCGGCGGAATTCATGGCCATGGCTGAGACCTCCCTTTGTTGCAAAATGCGTTCTCTCTCCCGTTCCAGGGCAGCAAAGCATCACCCTTAAAGGCGGACCTTCAAGGATGACGCTGGGTGCCCCGCGGACGGGAGCCTCTCTATCTATGGCGCGCAAGGGCGGAAAGTTGTACGTTCGCGTACACATTATAACAAAAATAAGCGGGGTAAGCAATAAGTTTTCCACAGGGCTTTCCACTTTTCCACAGGGAAAAAAGTGGGGGAGGAGGGCGTTTGGCACAACATCTTGTGTGTAAGGGAAAGTCCTTGACATATGTGGAAATTCCAGCAAAAATATAGTTGACAGTGGGGGAAAGCTTGGGCTATAATAGTTACCGCGTCCCGAAAACAAGGGGGGCGTCTACCCAAATGACGACCTCGGCCGGTTTTCCGGCCGTTGTGGTGGACGGGCTTGCCCGTCTCAAGGAACCGTTACAGGAGGTGTTCAGACATGAAGCGTACCTATCAGCCCAAGAAGCTCCAGCGTTCCAAGGTCCACGGCTTCCGGAAGCGGATGGCCGACCGGAATGGCCGGAAGGTCCTCTCCCGCCGCCGCGCGAAGGGCCGCGCCCGCCTGTCCTACTAAGGAATGCGGCATTTACCGAATAGAGCGTCATGAAGGGGCGGGGGAGCAAATTCCCACCGCCCCTGCAGTGCATACGGAAGTTTTTCCGGTGCCGTCACACAGGAGGGCCGCACCTTGAAGTTCACCGTCACCATGAAACGAAATCATGAGTTCCAGCGCCTTTACCACAAGGGGAAAAGCGCCGCCAGTCCCTACCTGGCCCTCTACTGCCGCAAGAGCCGGCGGGGTCAGAACCGGCTGGGCTTCACGGTGGGGAAGAAGGTGGGGTGCGCCGTCAAGCGCAATCGGGTCCGCCGCCGCCTGCGGGAGATCTACCGTCTCCACGAACACGAGCTCACCCCGGGCTATGACATCGTAGTGGTGGCCCGGGTCAAGGCCGTCTATGCCAAATACGCCCAGCTGGAGAAGTCCTTCCTCTCATTGGCGGACAAGCTGGGCCTGAGAAAGAAGGCGGAGGGGTGAAAGCCCTGCTCCTGGCGCTTATCCGGTTCTACCGCGTCCACATCTCGCCCGCCCGACCTCCCTGCTGCCGCTTCATCCCCACCTGCTCGGCCTACGCCCTGGAGGCGGTGGAGAAATACGGCGCCTGGAAGGGCGGCTGGCTGGCCCTGCGCCGCATCCTCAAGTGCCAGCCGTTCCACAGGCAAAAGAGCATCGAATACGACCCGGTGCCTTAGGGCCTGAATCTTCTGTGGAGGCAAGCAAATGGATTTTGCATACTACATTCTTACGCCGTTTTCCTGGCTGCTCCAGTTCTTTTATGACCTGACCGGCAGCTACGGCTTCGCCCTCATTCTCTTTGCAGTGGTGGTGAAGCTCATCCTCTTCCCCTTCTCTCTGAAGGGAAAAAAGAGCATGATCCAGATGAACATGCTCCAGGGCAAGATGCAGCAGATCCAGAGAAAGTACGCCAACGACAAGCAGAGACAGAATCTGGAGATACAAAAGCTCTACGAAAAGGAGAAGGTCAACCCCATGGGCGGCTGCCTGTGGTCCCTGCTCCCCATCTTCATCCTGCTGCCCCTGTACGCCATCATCCGCCAGCCCATGAAGTATATGATGGGCCTGGATGAGACCCAGATCACCACCCTCATCGACGTGCTCAACCAGTACGCCACCACCGCCATCGATCCCTCCAAGAGTGTCTACTATCAGCTCATCGCCTCCAACGTGCTCTTTGAGAACTTCGACGCCGTGGTGGCCAACCCCGCCGTTGCCGCCTTTGCCGACAACCTCAAGCAGCTGGACTTCTCCTTCCTGGGACTGGCCCTGTCCACCGTCCCCACCTGGAAGATCTGGGCGGGACCCATCACCTGGAACGCTATCGGCACCTTCCTCATCCCCATCGTCTCCGCCTGCACCGGTCTGCTCTTCTCCATCATCTCCATGC
This sequence comes from Intestinimonas sp. HCP28S3_D6, assembly GCF_052065695.1. Lineage (NCBI taxonomy): Bacteria > Bacillati > Bacillota > Clostridia > Eubacteriales > Intestinimonas > Intestinimonas sp. HCP28S3_D6. The sequence goes on along the minus strand of NZ_JBQHTM010000004.1, from coordinate 90,742 downwards.
GGACCAACCAGCTCAACAAGAACCAGCCCGAGAACGAGCAGGCCAAGTCCACCAGCCGGACCATGATGATTATGTCCCCGGTGATCTCTCTGTGGGTGGGTTATTCCATGCCTGCCGCCATGAGTATCTACTGGGTGTCCAACAACGTCCTCTCCCTGGTCCAGGAGCTGCTGGCCGGTCGTATCCTGAAGAAGGACTACGAGGCCGCCGCCGCCGCCCGTGCCGAGCAGGAGCGGCTGGAGAAGGAAGAGGAGAAGCAGCGCCGCCGGGAGGCCGCCGAGCGCAAGGCTCAGGCCATCGCCGACGCCAAGGCCAACAGAGGCAAGAAGAAGGCCAAGCCCGCCGAGGAAAAGAAGAAGAGCGACGCCTCCGTCATCGACGTGAGCCGCGTGGGCATCCGCTCCTACGCCCGCGGCCGGGCCTACGACCCCTACCGGTACAGCCCCGACGGACCCACCCCCTATAAGGACCCCGGCGCCCCGGTGGACGAGACCGCTGTGGAGAAGGCGCTGGAGAAGAAGTCCGACCACCTCCAGGCCGTGGCCGCCGAGGGCGTGGCCGACGAGCTCATCGTGAATGAGATCCTGGAGGAGAACGCCGCCGCCGATTCCGCCGCCGAGACCACGGAGACCGTGGAGAGCGCCGCTGCCGATGCCGGCGACGCCGCCGATGTCCAGGACCCCTGGGCCGGCATCGACGCCGAGGTGGAGGCCATCAACGCCGAGACCCAAGACAAGGATAAGGAATGACCCCAACATAAGGAGACGATCAGACCTATGTTGCAGTATATCGAGACCACGGGTAAAAACGAGGAGGAGGCCATCAACGCCGCCCTCCGGAAGCTGGGCCTGGACCGGGACGAGGTCTCCGTGGAGGTGCTGGAGCGGGCCAAGAGCGGCTTTCTGGGCATCGGCGGCAGCCCCGCCAAGGTGAAGGTGTCCTACGAGGTGCCCGACGCTCCCGCCCCCAAGGCCGAGGAGCCCAAGGTGGAGGAGCCCAAAGCCGAGGCCCCCAAGGCGGAGCCTGTGGAGGCGGAGGCCCCTGCCGCCCCTGTTTCCCAGCCCAACGAGTCCGCCCCCGCCGGGGACCGGACCGAGGCCATCACCATCTTCCTCACCGGACTCATGGCCCACATGGGCGTGTCGGCCTCTCCCCGCATCACCATGGGGGAGGACGGCAGCTACAAGGTGACCCTGGAAGGGGAGAACCTGGGCGCCCTCATCGGCCGTCGGGGCGAGACCCTGGACGCCATCCAGCAGCTCACCAGCTACTCCGTCAACCGGGGCCAGTCCAAGCGGGTCCGCATCCACGTGGACGCCGAGGGCTACCGTGCCAAGCGGGAGGAGTCCCTGGAGCGCCTGGCCCGGAAGGTGGCCGGGAAGGTGGTCAAGTACCGCCGGAACGTCACCCTGGAGCCCATGAACGCCTACGAGCGCCATGTGATCCACACTGCCCTCCAGGACTACCCCGACGTGACCACCTACTCCACCGGCACCGAGCCCAACCGCCGCACCATCGTGGCCTATTCCAAGGGCGAGCACCGGAACTGAATCCCACCTGCCCAAACCCCCGTCCGTCAGGACGGGGGTTTTTCGTTTTGCGGGCGGATGCGATCCGCCGCCCGCAATCGCCCCCATGTCTCAGCAAAGGTAATACCAGGCAGCGCCACCACGCCGCGATTCCCACTCACGCAGGCGGCGAAAAAATGTGGGATAGGACCACGACTTGTCCCTGTTCCACCGAGGTAGTCTACCGTAGACGGGGCTGGACCTCTATGGGGGCGTAAAGCCGGGCCGCCGGATTCCTATTTGGGACCACTTAACCCACACGGGAGCCCCTTTTTCTTTGGATTCCAAAAACCGTTCTTTTTCCAGCAGGGAAAAAGAAACGGGTTTTGAACCGTATCCCTCGTCCTTTTACGTAGCAGAAAGACAAGGAAACGAGATGTAAAACCACACCGCAAAGCTCCCCCTCATTCGCCCCAGTGTGCGCACTGGGGCACCACGGGTCAAGGAAGAAGTGATTTCTTCTGACTGTCCACCGGACAGTCAGACCCCCAGGGGAAGGCCTTTGCGTGCATGTATCCGCCCACGACCAGAGTAATGATGCCCTATCCGGGCCCTCATCCCCTTTCGAGCGAAGAAAAAACTTCTTTCCTATTTGAAGCAAATGGGGTATAATGAAATAGAATAACCTGAAGTGATTTTTACCCGCCCCGGAAGGGGCTCTGTCTGCATCAAGGAGGGATTACCATGAAACTGATCCTTGCCATTATCAACTTTGACGACGCCAATGCCGTCACCCACGCCCTGACCAAGAAGGGCTTCTCCTCCACCAAGCTGGCCACCACCGGCGGCTTCCTCATGGCGGGCAACGTCACCATCCTGGTGGGCGTGGACGAGGAGAAGGTCCAGGCCGTCATCGACATCATCAAGGAGCACTCCCATTCCCGCAAGCAGATGATCCCCACCACCACCGAGATGAGCTACGGATACTATCCCTCCATGCCCGTGGAGGTCACCGTAGGCGGCGCCACCATCTTCGTGGTGGACATCGAGCGCTTCGAGCGGGCCTGATGCGGGGACTGGAGGTCCTGGCGGGCAACCCCCAGGCAAAGCACCGGCTCTCCGCCGGACGGGGGCTCTCCCACGCCTATATCATCGCCGGTCCCGCCGGCAGCGGCAAGCACACCCTGGCCGGGCTTCTGGCCCGGGCCCTGGTGTGCTCCGGGAAGGGGGAGACCCCCTGCGGCGCCTGCCCCGACTGCCGGAAGGCCGCCGCAGGCATCCACCCCGACGTCATCACCGTGGGGGAGGAAGGCAAGGACATCAATGTGGCCATGGTCCGCGCCCTGCGCTCCGACGCCTATATCCGGCCCAACGAGGCCCCACGGAAGGTGTACCTGCTCCCCAACGCCCACACCATGAACCAGAGCGCCCAGAACGCCCTTTTAAAGCTGCTGGAGGAGGGCCCGCCCTATGCCGCCTTCCTGCTGCTGGCCGAAAACGCCGGGGCCATCCTGCCCACGGTGCGCTCCCGGTGCGAGCTGCTGACCCTGGCTCCCGTCACCGAGGCCGAGGCCCGGGCGGTGCTCTCCGCCCGCTTCCCCGACCGCCCCGCCCAGGAGGTCGCCGACGCCGCCCGCCGGTGCGAGGGGCTCATCGGCCGGGGCATCACCCTGCTGGAGGGCTCCGGCGGCCGGACCCGTGAGGTCCAGGAGGCCGCCGGTCAGATGGTGAAGCTGCTGCTGGACGGCCCGGAGCGCTCCGCCCTGGAGTTCTGCGTGGGCCTGGAGAAGTGGGAGCGGGACGACCTGTGCGCTCTCCTGGAGGAGGGTGTGGAGGTGCTGCGCGCCGGTATGGGCCGGTACCGGGACACCCGGCGTGCCCTGGCCCTCGTCGGCCGCCTGGAGGAGATCCGCCGGAGCCTGGACTTCCATGTGGGCGCGGGGCATGTGGCGGGCTGGCTGTGCGCCGGCTCTTTTTAAATCAGAGATACGAGGTATCCCCATGACTGAGATCATCGGCGTCCGCTTCAAAAGCGGCGGAAAACAATACTATTTCGACCCCCAGGGCGTCCAGGTGGAGCCCGGCCAGGGGGTCATCATCGAGACCGCCCGGGGGGTGGAGTACGGCGAGTGCGTCCAGGGCAACACCATGGTGCCCGACGAGTCCGTGGTGCCCCCCCTGCGGCCCATGCTCCGGGTGGCCACCCCCGAGGACGAGAAGGTGGTGGCCAAGAACCGGGAGAAGGAGGCCAAGGCCTTCCGCATCTGCCAGGAGAAGATTGCCCAGCATGGCCTGGAGATGAAGCTGGTGGAGGTGGAGTACAACTTCGAGGGGAACAAGATCCTCTTCTTCTTCACCGCCGAGGGCCGGGTGGACTTCCGGGCCCTGGTCAAGGACCTGGCCGGCGTGTTCCACACCCGCATCGAGCTGCGGCAGATCGGCGTCCGGGACGAGGCCAAGATGCTGGGCGGCCTGGGTATCTGCGGCCGGCCCTTCTGCTGCTCCGGCTTCCTGGACGAGTTCCAGCCCGTGTCTATCAAGATGGCCAAGACCCAGAACCTGTCCCTCAACCCCACCAAGATCTCGGGCACCTGCGGGCGGCTCATGTGCTGCCTGAAGTATGAGCAGGAGGCCTATGAGGACGCCGTGAAGCGGATGCCCAAGCAGGAGTCCTTCGTGGAGACCCCCGACGGGGTGGGCACCGTGTGCCAGGTGAACCTGCTGAAGGAGCAGGTGAAGGTGCGGCTGGACGATGCCCCGGAGACCCCCAAGTGCTACCGCAACTGCGAGATCTGTGTGGTCCGCAACGGCAAGGGCAAGCGGCCCGAGGACTATGTGGCGCCGCCCCCGGAGGAGCTGGCCAAGCTGCGCTATGTGCCTCCCCGTGAGGAGGGTGTTTGGGAGCGTCCCGCGCCGGAGCGCAGCGCCCTCACCGAGGCCCTGGAGCGGGTGTTCCAGGCGGCGGAGGAAAGCGCCCAGCCCACCCGGGAGAAGAAGATGGCCCCCACAGAGCGTGGGAGCCGCAGCCGGGGCGGCTCCCGGCGGCGTCGGAGCGGCGGCGAGGGCAAGCCCCAGAGCCAGGAGGCCGCGCCCGAGAAGAAGAAGGAGCAGCCGCCCCGCGGGGACAAGCCCCAGGGCGAGGGCCGCTCCAACCGGCCCGGCAAGGGCAGGGGAGACAAGCCTCAGCAGGCCGCTCCCCAGCAGCAGGCGGCCCAGAACCAGCCCCCCAAGGAGGGCGGTGAGGGCGGCGAGAAGAAGCCTTCCGGCAACCGCAATCGGAACCGGCGTCGCCGTCGGCCCTCCGGCGGCGGACAGTAGCCCAAGCCCCCTGCGGCGGAATAAAAGGTATGACAGAGCGCCCGTCCGGCGATGCCGGACGGGCGCTTTTTGTGGTCACAGGGTTGGCTTATATCCATTGTAGGGCCGGATAGCATCCGCCCGAAAGCCTTCCCTGGGGGGAAGGTGGCGGCGTAAGCCGCCGGATGAGGAGGGACTTGAAGTGTGGTTTATGCCTCCGTCAGGGTGCTCATTGTCGTGGGGCGCGACGACTCGACGCGCCAAACCACATGCAGAAACGGGGCCCCCGCGCGAGCCCAGCGCAGCGGGTCGCGTGGGGAGAGGACGAGCAAGGGAGTGGAGTGAGAAATGCCCGCCAGGGCGTTTTGAACGGTACGGACTTTGCGAGGACGACAAAACCCGTTTCTTTTTCCCTGCTGGAAAAAGAACGGTTTTTGGAATCCAAAGAAAAAGGGGCTCCCGTGCGGGTTGAGTGGCTCCAAATAGGAATCCGGCGGCCCGTCTTTACGCCCCCGTTGAGGACCGGCACCGTCCACAGGTGACTCCGCCGGCGGAACAGGGAAAAGCCGTGGTCCTATCCAACATTTTTTCGCCGCCTGCGCGGGTGGGTGTCGGGGCGTGGTGACGCTGCCTGGTATTTCCGTTGCTGCGGCGCGGGGTGGTTTGATTCGCCTATGGATACACCCTATAAAACCTTAACCCCACAGGGGGGAAGGTTTTTGAACTCATCCGGAACATGAAAAACCCCCGTCCGTGAGGACGGGGGTTTGGTTCTGTTTTAGTGCTCCCCACAGGCGTGGCCGTGGCCGCCGCAGTGGTGGTCGTGGTGACCGCCGCAGTCGTGGCCGTGGTGCTCGTCGTGGTGGTGGCACTCCGCCGCCGGGTCAAAGGCCAGCTTGCCGGAGAGCAGGTCGGCCACCGCCTGATCGGCGTCGCCGGACACGCCGCCGTAGAGCTGGATGCCCGCCTGGTCCAGGGCGGCGCGGGCGCCGCCGCCGATGCCGCCGCAGATGAGGGTGTCCACGCCGCTGCTAGAGAGCAGTCCCGCCAGGGCGCCGTGGCCGCTGCCGTTGGCGCTGAGGATGGCCGCTGACTTTACGGCTCCGTCCTCCACCGTGTACACCTTGAACTTCTCCGTGTGGCCGAAGTGCTGGAACACCTGGCCGTTCTCATAGGTCACCGCGATCTTTTTCATGGCTGTTTCCTCCTTTATGACAATGCCTGTGGCAGTGTGGGCAGCCCTGGTTGCCGCCGGGGCAGAGGGCAAACGCCCCGCCGCCGATGGTAAGCTCCCCGCCCCGGACCAGGAACTGGGCCACCTTGGTCCGGGCGGCGCCGTAGATGGCCTGGACCGTGGCCCGGGAGACCTCCATCTGCCGGGCGCACTCGGCCTGACTGAGCCCCTCCTGGTCCATGAGCCGGATGGTCTCGAACTCGTCCACCGTCAGGCGGATGGGGCTTTGGCCCGGCCCGCCCTCCGCCGAGCGGAAACACTGCCGCTCCGGCAGGGCACACACCCGCCGCCGTTTGCAGGGTCTGGGCATGGAGCCGCCTCCTCTCAGGTTTTTGGTATATGCCAGTAACTAGAGTATACTCCGTTTTTGGCATATGTCAAGAATAAAGTGCAACTTATCCACAGGTGTGGAAAAGTTGTGGAAAATGTGGATAACTCCGCAAACCCGCATGAACACAGGGAAAAGGACCGCCCAACAATTTATTCCACGCCGAAGCAACGGTAATCCCAGGCAGCGCCACCACGTCCCGACACCCACCCACGCAGGCGGCGAAAAAATGTGGGATAGGACCACAGGTTATCCCTGTTCCACCGAGGTAGTCTACCGTAGACGGGGCTGGTGCTTTATGGGGGCGTAAAGCCGGGCCGCCGGATTCCTATTTGGGACCACTTAACCCCTTTGGAGCCCCTTTTTCTTTGGATTCCAAAAACCGTTCTTTTTCCAGCAGGGAAAAAGAAACGGGTTTTGAACCGTCTCCCCCGTCCTTTCACGTAACAGAAAGAAAAGGAAAAGAGACGTAATACCACGCCGCAAGGCTCCCCCTCATCCGTCATTTGCTTCGCAAATGCCACCACGGGCTAAGGAAGAAGTCATTTCTTCTGACTGTCCACCGGACAGTCAGACCCCCAGGGGAAGGCTTTTGGGTTGTAAGATTCGACCCTTGCGGGGCATATTCCCTTGCAGCGTGTTGGCAGGCCGAAAAAGACAAAAAACCACCCCGGCGACAAGTTCGCCGGGGTGGTTTTGGTTATTGGTCGTTCTGATTTTCGCTGTCCTGGGGCTGATCTGCCGGGGGCTCGCCGTCGGACGGCTTGTCCTGACCGTCCTCCTGGCCGGGCTGATCCTGGCCCTCCTGGGGCTGGCTGCCGTCGAAGAGGGTGATCTTCTTGGCGGGGCGCTCCACGCCGTCGTCCAGGGCGGGGGAGGCGGTCTTGGCGGTGTTGGTGGAGGCGTAGGCGTCCTCCACCAGGGCGGGGTCCCGGCCCTCGATGATGGCCACCATCTCGCCGCCGGTGATGGTCTCCTTCTCCAGGAGGTACTCCACCACCTTGTGCATGTCGTCCAGGTTGGCCTTGAGGACCTCCACCGCGTCCTGATAGCACTTGGTCAGGATGGCCTGGACCTCCCGGTCCATGGCGGCGGCGGTGTCCTGGGCGCAGTCCAGGCCATAGCCGCCGTCCAGGTACTGGTTGCGGACGGAGCCCAGGGCCATCATGCCGAAGGCGTCGCTCATGCCGTACATGGCCACCATGTTGCGGGCGATGTTGGTGGCCTCCTGGATGTCCTGGGAGGCGCCGTTGGTCATGGTGTTGAGGACCACTTCCTCGGCGGCCCGGCCGCCCATGGAGACGGTGATCTTGGCCAGCAGCTCGTCCTTGGTGCGCAGGTTAGTCTTGTCCTCCTCGGGCATGAGCAGGGTGTAGCCCAGGGAGCCCTCGGTGTGGGGGACGATGGTGATCTTCTGCACCGGCTCGGCGTTCTTCTGCTTGTAGGCCACCATGGCGTGGCCCACCTCGTGGTAGGCCACCAGCTTCTTCTCGAACTCGGTGAGGACGGAGTTTTTCTTTTCGCTGCCGGCGATGACGAACTCGAAGGAGGCCAGCAGGTCCTCCTGGTTGACGGCCTTGCGGCCGTGGCGGACGGCCCGGAGGGCGGCCTCGTTCACCAGGTTGGCAAGGTCGGCGCCCACGGTGCCGGCGGTGGCCAGGGCGATTTTCTTTAGGTCCACGTCCTCGGCCAGCTTGATCTTGCGGGTGTGGACGTGGAGGGTGGCCAGACGGCCGGCCAGGTTGGGCCGGTCGATGGTGATGCGCCGGTCGAAGCGGCCGGGGCGGAGGAGGGCCTTGTCCAGCACCTCGGGGCGGTTGGTGGCGCCCAGGACGATGACGCCCTTGCTGGGGTCGAAGCCGTCCAGCTCAGCCAGCAGCTGGTTCAGGGTCTGCTCCCGCTCGTCGTTGCCGCCCAGGCGGTTGTCGCGGGATTTGCCGATGGTGTCGATCTCGTCGATGAAGATGATGCAGGGGGCCATCTTGCTGGCCTCCTTGAAGAGGTCGCGGACCCGGGCGGCGCCCATGCCCACGAACATCTCCACGAAGTCGGAGCCGGAGATGGAGAAGAAGGGCACATTGGCCTCGCCGGCCACGGCCTTGGCCAGGAGGGTCTTGCCGGTGCCCGGCGGGCCCACCAGCAATGCGCCTTTGGGGAGCTTGGCGCCGATGTCGGTGTACTTTTGGGGGTTGTGCAGGATGTCTATGATCTCCTGCATGGACTCTTTGGCCTCGTCCTGACCGGCCACGTCCATAAAGGTGACGCCGGTGGACTTCTCCACGTAGACCTTGGCGTTGGATTTGCCCAGGCCGCCCAGGCCTCCGCCCATCTTGCTGGACATGCCCCGGAACAGGAAGGAGAAGAGGACCACCATGATGACCACGGGGAGGACGTAGGAGATGAGGAGGGTGATGATGGGGGAGAGCTGCTCAATGTAGGGCGGGCCGTAGACGACGCCGTTTTCCTCCATGATGGAGATGAGGCGGGACATCTCGGAGTCGCTGGTGATGGGGGCGCAGTAGTAGGAGGTGCCCTCCTTGAGCATCTGCTTCCACTCGTTGGAGCCGGGCTCCAGGGTCTGGGCGGAGGAGACGGTGCCGCCGCCGGCGGCGGGGGCGGTGAGGCCGGAGGAGGCGCCGCTGGTGAGCCCCTCCAGGCCCTCCAGGCCGGGGATGGGGGTAACGGTGACGTCGGCGCTGTCCTTCTGGGCGCCGGTCTGGGGATTCGCGGCGCTGTCGCCGGTGGTGGGACGGGGGTAGATGGTGTACTTGTTGGACTCCATGACCACCCAGGCCACCTCGTCGTTCTCCACCATCTCCACAAACTGGGAGTACTCGATCTGGGTCGAGCGGGAGGTGGACATGGAGGAGGTGAAGTAGTTGATCATGAGGGTGATGATGAGGGCCCAGAGAATGATGGAGATGATGCCCATCATGTTCTTGTTTCCGCCGGAACCTCCGGAGCCCTTTCTGTTGTTTTGATCCAAGGCGTGTCCTCCTTTTTTGGGATCGTTCGCCTGCTATTCGCCAGATAACAAGTTACCCTAAATATAGCACAGTATACATTAAAACACAAGAAACAGCGCAGTAAACTTTCTGTGAATGGGTCCTCTTGGGGGCTGTGCGGTGGGCGTGTCTGGGATGCCGCGCCCCGCGAAAGCGGAAGGAGACGATTCTTTGGTTGTAACGGGGTGGGAAATATGATATGCTCGCCTTGAAAGGGAGAAAAACCGACCGGAACAGACGGAAAGGAGCGTGTTTGTCATGCGCTGTCCCTACTGCGGGCAGGAGATGGAGGGGGGCCATGTGGGCACCCGGGAGGGCTATGGCCTCTTCTTCGTGTCGAGGCCGGAGGAACTGCCCTCGGCCTTTGACACCAGAAAGCAGATCGAGGCTGCCGGGACGGTCATTTTGGACGGCCCCCGGCACACCCGGCTCCGGGACTCCCACTGTCCCGCCCATCTGTGCCGGAGCTGCGGAAAGATCCTCATCGACTGCGGAACGTAAACGAAAGAGCGTTTCATCCGCCGAAAGGAAGGTGCGCCCATGAAAAACGCCGCCCTCTCCAGGGCGATCAAGTGGCTGTTTGTGGCCCAACTGCTGTCCATCGTCGCGCTGCTCCCCCTGGCCTACGATCTCAAAACCCTGCTCCGGGCGGCCGTCGGCCTGCTGACCCTGGCCGCCCTGGTCAGAGCCGCCGGGGAGGCCTCCGGCTACCGGGCCGCCCTGAAGCTCCAGGCGGCGGATCTGGCTCTGGACGTGCTCTCCTATGTCCTTCTCCGCCGGCTTATTTTTGTTCTGGTAACAATGTTCGGCACCTGGGCTGTCCAGATCGTCGGCGCGCTCAGCGCCCTCCTCTCTATTGCCGGTCTGATTCTGAGTCTGCTGATCCTGCGGCAGATCTGCCTCACCACCGCCGGGCTGGTGGACGACCCCGCTGTGGCCGCCCGGGGCATTTGGGCGTGGAGGGTCAATTTGATCTGTACCGTGGCCGGAATCGTGCTGACAATAGCGGTGAGTGCCCTTTTGAAAACCGGCCTGGATATGGGGACGCTGTCGGTGCTGTCCATGGCTGTCAATCTGCCGTCCATCCTTTTGACGCTGGTGAGCAAGGTCCTCTATGTGGTGTTTCTGTATCAGAGCGCCCGGTGTCTGTCGGCTCCGGCCTGAACCGGACAGAAGGGCGAAAGGAGCTGATCTCTTTGAAGGGCAGAAAGGTGTGGTTCTTGGCGGCCCTGGCGGCGGCGGTGCTGTGCGCCCTGGCCTGGGTCCTGCGGCCAGTTCCCCTCACCGGCCTTACGGGGACGGAGCCCCAGCGCGTCGGCCTCACCGTGGACTGGGGGGACGAGAAGGGACTCCAGAGCCGCCCCCTGGACCAGGAGACCCAGGAAGAGCTGTACCGGCTGCTGTCCGACGTCCGGCTGTTCTGGCGGGGAAAGTACGCCTACATCGAGTACGTGGAGAGCGGCCCCATCATCACCGTGACCTTCCGGGGGGAGGAGCGGCGGGACTTCAACCTGCCCGGAGACGGGTACCTCTATCTGGACGGGACCCGGTACGTAATCACCGGCGGCGACGGCGGGGACCGCTATGCCCGGCTGTTGGAGGAGGCGGAGAAATAGGATGAAAAAGGTCCGGTGGGCCCTCTTTACCATAGGCGTCATCCTGGGTATGATCGGGGTCTATCTCATGCCGCGGAGGGAAAGCGCCGTCTTTTCTGGGCTGATGTCTGTTTTTTGTTTCGCCAGCTTCCTGTGTTATCTATATGGGCTTCGCAGACGGTAAAGCGCAGTTCCAACACGGCGGGCGGTCCCATTGGGGGCCGCCCGCTTTTTCCGTCCCAAAAGACGGACAAATTCTTCTTTTTCTCCCGGGTGAAGTATGGTATACTGAGAGCTGATTGAACAGAAAGGCGGGACAAGTCCCATGAGAGAGAAACGGACCCCCCGGCCCGAGCCCATGGCCGAGGCCGACGGCATCATTGAGGGCCGCAACGCGGTCATCGAGGCTTTGCGGGCGGGGACGCCCATCGATAAAATTTTCATCGCCAAGGGGGAGACCGACGCCGCCCTGGGCCACATCGCATCCACGGCCCGGGGCAAGGGCATCGTGGTGGTGGAGGCCGACCGGCGGAAGCTGGACGCCATGAGCCGCACCCACGCCCACCAGGGCGTCATCGCCCAGGCCGCCGTCCGGGAGTACGCCACCGTGGACGACATCCTCAACGCCGCCAGGGAGAAGGGGGAGCCTCCCCTCATCGTGGTGTGCGACGAGCTCTCCGACCCCCACAACCTGGGGGCCGTCATCCGCACCGCCGAGTGCGCCGGGGCCCACGGGGTCATCATCCCCAAGCGCCGCTCCGCCGGCCTCACCGCCATCGTGGCCAAGACCTCGGCGGGGGCGGTGTCCTACGTGCCGGTGGCCCGGGTGCCCAACCTCACCGCCCTCCTCAAGGAGCTCAAGGAGGCGGGCATCTGGATCTTCGGCACCGCCGCCGACGGCAATACCACCCTCTACGACGCCGACCTCAAGGGCCCTGCCGCCATCGTCATCGGCTCCGAGGGCAACGGCATGGGCCGCCTGGTGGCCGAGCAGTGCGATTTCAAGGTCAGCATCCCCATGAAGGGCAAGCTCAACTCCCTCAACGCCTCCGCGGCGGCGGCCATCCTGCTCTATGAGGCCGTCCGCCAGCGGCTGGGATAACGCTTACAGAGACAAAGGAGCCGGTATGTCAAAGGACGACGAAAAACAGGATAGCGGCTTCACCCTGGAGGAGATCCTGGCCGAGTACGGTGTGGACGTGAGCCGGTGGGAGGAGGAGGACCGCCCGGCGGCCAAGGGGTCCAAGGGGCCCTCCGCCAAAGGGCCTGCGGCGGACGCCGGTCCTGACCTGCCCTGGCCGGAGGCCAAGCACACCCCGCCCCCCAAGAACGTGGTGCTCTTTCCCGGTATGACGGCCCCGCCGGACGACGGCGGGGATGACGAGGAGGAGGACGACGGGGAGGAGGAGCCCGAGGACGCCGGTGACGAAGAGGAGCCGGAGGAAAAGATGCCGCCGCCCAAGGAGAAGCCCAAAAAGGCTCCGGTGACCGACAAGGTGCTGGAGTTCCCCGAGGACGACACGCCTCCCCTCCAGGCGGGCCTGCGCCACCTGAAGGAGAAAGCGGACGCCTTCTCCGAGCAGATGTTCGCCGAGGAGGGCACCGAGGTCTCGGAGGAGACCATCCGGTTCCAGAAGCTCATCCCCGGGGTGGACGAGGAGGAGCCGGAGGAGGAGGACGAGCCCCCCCGCCGGGAGCGCAAGCCCCGAAAACCGCCCGCGCCGCCCCCCGACCTGCCCCCCGCCGACCTGGCCGGGCGGTACGGCCGGGGCCTGGGCCTGCTGCGGCTGCGGTCGGTGCTGGTGGCCCTGCTGTGCCTGCCCCTTTTGTACCTGGCCTTCGCCGGCTTCTTCGGCCTGCCCCTGCCCGCCGCCCTCATGGACTCCTTCCAGCTGCGGGTGTGGTGCTCCGGCGGCCTGCTGGCCGTGGCCATGGTCCTGGGCATCGACGTGCTGCTGGGGGGACTGGTCGACCTCTTCCGCCTGCGTCCCAGCGGCGCCACCGCCAGTTTTTTCGCCTGCGCCTTCACCCTGTGGGACACCTTCACCCAGCTCACGTACATGCCCGAGCGGACCACCCTGCCCTACTGCGCCGCCTGCTGCGCCGGGCTCTTCTGCACCATGTGGGGCACCTACGCCAAGCGCCAGGGCCTGCGGCTCTCCTGCCGCACGGCGGCGGCCGCCTCGGAGCCCTACCTGGTGACCCTGGACCACAAGAGCTGGAACGGCAAGGACGCCTACGCCAAGTGGTCGGGCCCCGCCTACGGCTTCGGCAGCCAGATCCAGGAGCCCGACGGCAGCCAGCGGGTGCTGCGCATCTCGGTGCCCCTGCTGCTGCTGGGGAGCCTGCTGTGCGCCCTGGTGGCCTCGGTGGGCCACGGCGCCCCCGAGCGCCTGCCCTGGTGCCTCTCCGCCTGCGCCACCGCCTCCTCGGGCTTCTCCGCCCTGCTGTGCTTCTCCCGGCCCTACCGGGCCCTGGCCCGGCGGCTGGCCTCCAGCGGCGCCGCCCTACCCGGCTGGTCCGGCGCCGAGCGGGTGGGACGGGCCATCCTCCTCACCGACACCGACCTCTTTCCCCCAGGTGAGGTGGCCCTCAACGGCATCAAGATCTTTGGAGACTACTCCGTGGAGAAGGTGGTGGCCGTCTGCGCCACCCTCATCAAGGAGAGCGGCTCCGGGCTGGACAAGGTCTTTCACGACCTCCTCCGCACCCAGGGGGCGGTCTACCGCCGGTGCTCCGGCTTCACCCGCCACGAGGGCGGCGGCCTCTCCGCCGACATCCGGGGGGAGCGCATTCTGGTGGGCTCCGCCTCCTTCATGACCCTCATGGAGGTGCCCCTGCCCCAGGGCCTCAACGTCCGCAGCGCCGTGTTCTGCGCCATCGACGGGGAGCTGGCCGGCATCTTCGCCCTCAACTACATGATGCACCCCACCATCCCGCCCGCCATCTCCGCCCTGGTGGCCAACCGGGTCTCCCCGGTGCTGTGCACCCGGGACTTCAACCTCATCCCCGCCATGCTGCGGCAGAAGTTCAAGCTGCCTGTGGAGAAGATGGACTTCCCCGCCGTGGACCGGCGCACCGAGCTCTCCGACCCCGCCGCCCTCCACAATGCCCGGCTCACCGCCGTCCTCTGCCGGGAGGGCCTGGCCCCCTTCTCCGAGGCGGTGGTGGGTGCCAAGCGCCTGCGGCTGGCCGTCCTCATGACCACCGCCCTCACCGTGCTGGGGTCGGTGGTGGGCCTGCTGCTGGCCTTCTACCTCACCTTCATCGGCGCCTGTTCCTCCCTCACCGGCGCCCAGATGGCTATTTTCCTCCTGGCCTGGACCGTCCCCACCTTCCTCATCTCCGGCTGGGTGGAGCGATACTGAAGCAAAAAAGACCTTCCGCTCCAAGCGGAAGGTCTTTTTGCGTTTTGTGGGTCAGGCGGCCAAGGCCCGGTACAGGAAGGTGACGATCTGGGCCCGGGTGCAGACGCCGTCGGGGGAGAAGGCGTTGTCGCCGGTGCCGGAGGTGACGCCCTGCGCCACGGCCCAGGCCACGGCCTGGGCGTAGTCCGCCCCGGCGGGCACGTCGGAGAAGGCGGCGTGGGCGGCGTCGGGGGAGCCGGCCAGCCTCCACAGGTAGGTCACCATGGCCGCCCGGGTGGCAGGGGAGTCGGCGGTGAAGCCGTCCGTCAGGCCCTGCTCCAGCGCCCAGCCGGCGGCATCGGCGTACCAGGTCCCGGCGGGCACGGCGTCACTGGAGGCGGGGGTGGGGGAACCGTTGGCCCGCCACAGGAAGGTCAGCGCCTCCGCCGTGGAGCAGGTGGCGTCGGGGCTGAAGGTGGTGGTTGAGGTGCCGGAGGTCACCTCCTGCTCCACGGCCCACAGCACCGGCTGGGCGAAATAGGCGGTTTCCGGCACGTCGCTGAAGCCGCCCACCGTGGGCACGGGGGGCTCCACCCCTTCCGGCAGGGCCACTCCGCCGTCCAGGATCTTGATGGGCGTGCTGAAGGATTTGGGGGCGTGGTTCCACTCTTTTTCATCAGTGATGCCCCGTCCCATCTGGCCGTACATATCGGAGCCCCAGGTCCAGAGGGAACCGTCCATTTGAACGGCCAGTCCGGAGTTCACCGCCGCCACATTGTCCATGACCTTCACCGGTGTGGTTTGGGTGGGGAACGTACTGCCGTCCATGGTCACTTCCGCGTTTCCGACTCCGTCCTCTCCCAGCGCTTCAGAGCCCCAGCCCCACGCCCAAAGGCTGTTATCCGTCTTGATCACGATGGTGGAGCCGGTACCGCAGTTCACCGCCCGCACGTTGTCCATGATCTTCACCGGGTAGGTCTTGTCCTCCAGGGTCCCGTCTCCCAACTGGCCCAGGTGGTTGTCCCCCCACATCCAGAGGGAGCCGTCGGTCTTGATGGCGGCGGTATAGCTCCCCCCGCAGGACACGGCGGCCACGCCGTCCATGATCTTTACGGGAACCGTCTGGCAGTAATAGGTGCGGTAGTCATCGCTGGACGGATGGACTGTGTTGCCCGTTCCGCCGTTGCCCAGTTCCCCGTTGCTGGCGTACCCCCACATCCAGAGGGAACCGTCGGTCTTGATGGCGGCGGCATGAGAGTACCCGCAGGACACCGTTCTGACGCCGTCCAGGATCTTCACCGGGCGGGCCTGAACGGCGTCCAGGCCGACCCCATCTCCATATCCGCCGTTGCCCAGCTGGCCATATGTCCCGTTGCCCCACGTCCACAGCGTTCCGTCTGCTTTGACAGCCGCCGTATACTCCTCGGCGCAGGAGACCACAGAGACCTGATCCATGATCTTCACCGGGGAGGAGACGGTGGGAATGAAGTCATACGAATCCAAGTTTGCCATGACGCCGTTGCCCACCTGGCCGTAGTAGCTGTCTCCCCAGGCCCACAGCGACCCATCCGTCCGGATGACGGCAATGTGACGACCCTTCATGGAAACGGAGGTCACCTGATCCATCAGCTTGACGGGTACGGTCTGACATACACCAAATAGGGTGGAGAGATTTCCCGCGGTTTCGCCCAGGACATCATACCCAGTATCCCCCATGCCCCACAGGGTTCCGTCTTCCTTGATAAACACATTGTTGGTCTCGCCGCAGGAAATGACCTGCGTTGTCCCGGCATAGCCCATGTCGTAGGCCCCCGCCGGGGTGGTCAGGCCCAGAAGCAGGGCCAGGGACAGGAAAAGCGCAAATGATCTCTTTCCCATACGGATTCCTCTCTTCTCTCTTTCCTACCGTCGTGGAACGGGCGTATCCCGGCGGCGGATTGACCACATTGTAAGCCCTGGCCTCACAAAGCACAAGAAGATTTTCCAGTCATAGAAAAATATACCCGATTAAAGAGATTCTTTCGTTTTTACGGGGATAAAAGAGGAGCGCCCCATTTGGGGCGCTCCTCTTTCTCTTTTATGCGGCGTCGGCGTTGGTGTCGGCGGGGAAAAGGTCCTCATAGGCCTGGTCGGGGTTCAGACCTAGGCTTTCCCGGACCTGGTCCCGGAAGGCCGCCAGCTCCGGGTAGGCGTAGAAGAAGTCGATCTTCTGCCGCCACACGGCCTCGTCGGCCTGGCCGCCCTCCGGCCAGAGAACGAAGTAGGCAAAGGCCTCGGCGATGTCCTCGGCGGGGTTGGTGGAGGCGTAGGCGGTGACGAAGTCGTCGTAGTGGCGCAGGAAGAAGTTGTAGGTGTCGCCGCAGGAGAGGCAGTCGTCGATGTAGCCCGGCCAGTAGGCCTGGTAGAAGTCATCGATGTAGGAGCCCTTATGGGCCACCATGCCCTCTTCGTTGTAGGTGTCGGTGGTCTGATCGGTGGTGTAGGTCACCTGGCCGCTGTTGAGGGTGAGGTAGTGGCAGTACTCGTGGAGGACGGTCTCCACAAAATAGCGCCGGTCGCCGGAATCGGCGGGGTCCACCGCGATCTCCCAGGTGTCGCCGGGATCGTCCATGGCCTGAACCCAGGCCGAGGTCTCCCCGGGGCCGTCGGTGAAGAAGGTGAGGCGCTTGAAGTCGGCGAAGGACCCCTCCGGCAGCAGGTCGGTCATGTCCTTCCAGAGGGAGAGCAGCTCCTCCTCCGTCCAGCCCGTGAGCTGGCCCGCTGTGGACGGGTCGGCGGTGAGGGTGCCGTCGTCCCCGATGGAATAGGAGATAAGGGTCTTCTCCTCCGGGTTGGTGTAGCCGAACCCGGCCTCGTCCCCCTCCAGGTACTTGATGGTGTACTGGTCGTAGAGGCCGGAGAGCTCCGTGAGCAGGGAGGCCTCCCGGGGCCGCCAGGCCCACTGTCCGGCGGAGAGCCGGGCCTCCCGCAGGGGGCGGATCTGGAGCCACAGGTCCAGGGCGGCCTGGCGCTCCTCCTCGGTGATGTAGCCGGTGAGCCGGCCCAGCTGGGTGTCCAGCTCGGCCTGGGCCGCCGGGTCGTCGGCCGCCGTGGCGGCGGGGGAAGGGGTGGTCTCCGGCTTACCGCCGCAGCCGGCGAGCATGCTCAGGAGCAGCAGGCCGGCGGCGGCACGGGCAGCGGATCTGGGGAAGGGGGCTCTCACAGATCGGTGTCCTCCTCTTTCTTTGTGCACACGATATTCAGTTCCTCAAGCTGCTTGGGCTCCACGAAGGAGGGAGCGCCCATCATCAGGTCCTGGGCGTTCTTGTTCATGGGGAAGGGGATGATCTCGCGGATGGAGTCCTCGCCGGCCAGCAGCATGACCATGCGGTCCACGCCGGGGGCGATGCCGGCGTGCGGGGGGGCTCCGTAGGTGAAGGCGTTGTACATGGCGGGGAACTTGGCCTTTACGTCCTCCTCGCCCAGCCGCACCAGCTGGAAGGCCTCGATCATGATCTCGGGGTCGTGGTTCCGGACGGCGCCGGAGGAGAGCTCCACGCCGTTGCACACCAGGTCATACTGGTAGGCGGTGATGGTGAGGGGGTCCACCTCGCCGGCGGCCGCCTTCTTCAGGATCTCCAGGCCGCCGTTGGGCATGGAGAAGGGGTTGTGGCAGAACTCCAGCTCGCCGGACTCCTCGCCGATCTCGTACATGGGGAAGTCCACGATCCAGCAGAACTCGTAGCGCTCCTTGTCCATGTGCTGGGGGGCCAGGGCGGGGAGCATCTTGATGAGGACGCCGGCGGTCTTCTGGGCGGAGAGCTTTTTCCCGGCGGTGAGGCCCACGAAGGAGCCCTTCTCCAGACCCAGGGCGGCGACCACCTGGTCCTTGATGGGCTGGACGAACTTGGCGATGCCGCCCACGATCTCGCCGTTCTCGTCGTAGCGGAACCAGTAGACCTTCTCACCGGCCTGGACCTCCACGTCGGCGCACAGCTTGTCGATCTGCTTGCGGGTGGCGGAGAAGCCGGTGACAGGGACGGCCTTCACGGTGTTGCCCTCGAAGGGGCCGAAGCCGCAGGAACCCAGCACCTCGGTGGCGTCCTGAACGGTGAGGTCGATGCGCAGGTCGGGCTTGTCGGAGCCGTACTTGTCCATGGCCTCCAGGTAGGGGATGCGGGCGAAGGGGGCGGTGGAGGCCACATTATAGGTTCCGTACTTGGCAAAGATGGGAGGCAGCACGTCCTCCAGCACGGCGAAGACGTCCTCCTGGTCGGCGAAGGCCATCTCCATGTCCAGCTGGTAGAACTCGCCGGGGGAGCGGTCGCCCCGGGCGTCCTCGTCCCGGAAGCAGGGGGCGATCTGGAAGTAGCGGTCGAAGCCGGAGGCCATCAGCAGCTGCTTGAACTGCTGGGGGGCCTGGGGCAGGGCGTAGAACTTGCCGGGATGCTTCCGGCTGGGCACCAGGTAGTCACGGGCGCCCTCCGGGGAAGAGGCGGTGAGGATGGGGGTGGTGATCTCCAGGAAGTTGTGGGCGGTCATGGCCTGCCGCAGGGCGGCCACCACGTTGCACCGCAGGACGATGTTGTTCTTCACCGCCGGGTTCCGCAGGTCCAGGTAGCGGTACTTCAGGCGGGCGGACTCGTCGGCCTCCCGGCTGCGGTTGATGGGGAAGGGGAGCTCGTTGTGGCGGCAGCGGCCCAGCACCTTGATCTCGCTGGGCACCACCTCGATGTCGCCGGTAGGCAGCTTGGGGTTTTTGGAATCACGCTCCCGGACCACGCCGGTGACCTGGATGTTGGACTCCTTGTTGAGAGGTTTGATGGCGGCCATCATAGCCTCGGTCTCGATGACCACCTGGGTGGTGCCGTAGAAGTCGCGGAGGACGGCGAAGGCCAGATTCTGGCCCACCTCACGGACGTTCTCCAGGAAACCGGCCAGGGTGACGGTCTGGCCCACATGCTCCATCCGGAGCTCCCCACAGGTGTGGGTGCGGGACTGCATCATGAAAATCAACTCCAGTTTGTAATATTGATATTGGTTTATCCAGATAGGATTTGATAATAGGGGGTATGGGCGGGTGATCCGGGTTGTGGGGGGGGGGGGGGGGGGCCGCCCCCCCCCCCTACCCCATGACCCCAGCGTTTTCCGTAGGGGCGGCCTTTGGCCGCCCGCAAGCCTTCCCCCTCAGGGCTGCTCCAGGTGGTATCTCTCCGCCAGGGCGGGGGCGTCCAGGATGGGCTGGCTGTCGGGCCGGGCGTCCAGGTGGGTCTTGACGTAGTTGACGGCCTCAGCGGTGGGGAGAGTCACCTGCTTGAAGAGGCCGGCGGCCTTCTGCTCCTGGATTTCCTCCGTGTTGGAGGGGTCGGGCAGCAGCAGGTCCTTCACGGTGACGGTGCCGGCATTGATCTCGTCCTCGCCCAGGAAGGCGGCGAAGGGGATGCCGGTCTTGTCGGCGTAGTTCATCTTGGCCTTGAACTTCTTGGCCTCGGTGTAGAGCTGGGTGCGGATGCCGGCGGCGCGGCAGGCGGTGGCGAAGGAGATGGCGGCAGTGAGGTCGCCCGTCATGGGCAGCACCAGCAGGTCGGCGGGGGCGGTGAGGACCTCCGGGTTCAGGTAGCCCTGGTCCTGCAGAACGAAGAACAGACGGGTGAGACCGATGGAAATACCCACTCCGGGGAGTTGTTTTTCGGTGTAATATTCCGCCAGGTTATCATACCGGCCGCCGGAGCAGATGGAACCGATCTCGGGATGGTCCAGCATGACGGTCTCGTAGACGGTGCCGGTGTAGTAGTCCAGGCCCCGGGCGATGGTGAGGTCCACCATGAAGTGGTCGGCGGGGACGCCGAAGGCGGCCATGTACTTGACCACGGTGGAGAGCTCGGCGATGCCCAGGTCCAGCAGCTCATTCTTGCCCTTGAAGGTCTCCAGGGCGGCCATGGGGTCGGCGGTGGAGAGGAGGGCGAGGAGCTGGTCGGCGGTGGCGGCGGGGACGGCGAAGTCGTCCACCAGGATGGCCTTCACCTTCTCGGGGCCGATCTTCTCCAGCTTGTCGATGGTGCGCATGACGTCGCCGGCCTGCTCCTTGAGGCCCAGCAGGTCGAAGAGGCCGTTGAGGACCTTCCGGTTGTTGACCCGGATCTTGAAGCGCTTCAGGCCCAGGGCGGTGAAGGTCTTGTAGATGATGGCGGGCACCTCGGCCTCGTTGGCAATGTCCAGCTTGCCGTCGCCGATGACGTCGATGTCGGCCTGGTAGAACTCCCGGAACCGGCCCCGCTGAGCCCGCTCACCCCGGTAGACCTTGCCGATCTGGAACCGGCGGAAGGGGAAGGAGAGCTCGTTGTAGTGGAGGGCCACGTACTTGGCCAGGGGCACGGTCAGGTCAAAGCGCAGGGACAGGTCGGTGTCCCCCTTGGTGAAGCGGTAGATCTGCTTTTCGGTCTCGCCGCCGCCCTTGGCCAGGAGGACCTCGCTGGCTTCGATGGCGGGGGTGTCCAGGGGGGTGAAGCCGTACAGGCTGTAACTCTCCCGCAGGATGGCCACCATCCGGTCAAAGACCACCTGGTCCCGGGGCAGCAGCTCCATAAAACCGGAGAGGGTGCGGGGCTTGATACGGTCCATGATCACACTTCCTTTGTTGTAAAAGTTTGCAGGCTGCTGCCCCGCCCGCCGCGTCAGCGGCGCCAAGCGTTTTTGCGGAGCAAAAACCTTGAAACAGGCCGGATTCACTTCGGCTTGTTTGAGTCAAATAAAGGGGTCCCCGGCGGCCGTCAGGCCGTTGGGGCCAGCAGCTCCATGAAGCCGGAGAGGGTGCGGGGTTTGATACGGTCCATCATAACACTCCTTTTCTCTTTGGGTCGGAAGGACGCTTTTGGTGCCAAAAACAAAAAAAGCGCTCTCGTCCCTCAATGGGACGAAAGCGCCTGCTTTCGTGGTGCCACCCATTTTCAACGGCCTGTGGAAATAGACCGTCCTTTTGCCTTCTGTTGCGGGAAGGGGACCGCGCCCGTCTCCGGGCCCGCTGGTGGGACCGTCTTCGCCCTCTCCTTGCCGTAGGACGCTTGCAGCCAAAGGCGTCCCTCTCTGTCCGGCGGTGCTGGGGGTTACTCATGACCCGTCGTGGCGGTGAGCGTAACAATAGTATCCCACGGTGGGGAAAAAGTCAACCATTTTCCCCGGTTTTTGCGGACGAAAAGGGGATTTTAAAGGAAACGGACCTGATAGAGCCCGTTCTTTTCCCGCTCCACCGCGTTTTTGAGGACCTTTACGCTCTCGTCATCCATGCCGGCGGCGGACTCCTCCTCCTGGAAGCGCAGGTTGAGCTCCGTCCAGGAGTGGAACTGATTCTGGATGGCCGTCATGAACTTGCCGTACCAATCGTTGAGCTCATCCCGCTTGAGCCAGCGGCACACGAAGAGCATCCCGGCGATCAGGGCGCCCCAGCACAGGTTCCGGGCCTGACGGGAGGCCGCCAGATGCTCCAGCACGGCCAGACCGCTCTTCCGGTCGGTGATGTGGAAGCGCTTGGCCAAGAAGTCCTGATAGCGCTTCCGGCGCTTGGGCGCGGGGCGGCCGCCGCCCACCAGGTCGGTGCCCTCCACCGTGTTGGGCAGGCTGGAGTGGAGCTCCAGCAGGGGCTGGTAGCCCGCCGCGGCGGCCCACTTCTCCCGGTCACTCCGGCAGAGGAAGGGGTCCGTTTTTTTGAAAAAGGTGGGGGGATACCAGCCCATGTACACAAAGGCAATGCTCAGTATGATAAAGATGGGGAGCCAGGCATAGAGGGTGACCATCCAGAGGTTCAGTAAAACGTCCACCAGGACGCTGTTGTCGGGATCGGGGGAACCGTTTACAGTCAGCATCAGCAGCCCGGCTGCGGCGATGGTAATGAGGAACGGAATGATAAAGGACATAAATGTTTTTTGGCCTACGCGGACACGCATCATGCAGGTTTCACTCCTCTTTGTAAAAAATGTATTTTCGCTGGGAACGTGTAAAAAGTAACAGATGGTCTATCGTTCCCTGCTATCGGTCTATTGTAGTAACCTATGGGAAAAAGTGCAAGCTTTTTCAAAATGAATTTTCTTATTATACAAATAGCTGCTATATATGATAAATTATGTAAAAAATATCCGGCCCTGAAAGGGGCCGGAGATCGGGAAGGGGGGGCGTCCTCACGCCTCGCCGAAGTCGGCAAAGAGGGCAAAGCTGCCCTCGCTCTGACTGGCGGTGGTTCCGTCCTCACTCTGCTGCCAGGTGGCCACGGCCTCGTTGCTGCGCAGGGTCAGCCCCTCCCCGGTGGTGGTGGAGAGCCAGAGGTCGAAATCGTGGGTGGTGATCAGGGTAAGCCAAAACGCGTACTCATAGCCGCCCTCCCGGCCCAGGTACTGGCTCAGGTCGGCCTGCCAGCTGCCGTCGGCCTGCCGGACGGCCTCCACTGTGCCCAGCAGAGAGCCCTGGTCCGTGGGGTCCAGGATGGCCGAACGAACCTCCACAGCGACGGTGCCGGGCTGGAGGGCGCTGTTTTCCGGGGCGCTGAAGGTCAGGCAGAGCACCTTGGACGATGTGCCGTTCACTGTGCCCCACTGACTCTCCCCCTTTATGGTAAAGAGCTCATTCGTCCACAGGGTGGGGAGAGTTTCCCGGCGGGTCCGGTTCCCGGCGGTGAGGCTCACCACCGGTTCCAGGGACTCCCGCAGGGAGCAGGTGAGGGTACCGCTGAGCCGTCCCGCGCCGTCGTCGGTGAGGACGGCGGTCTCGCCCGTGCTCAGAGCCACCTGGGCCGTCTCCCCGGCGCTCAGCTCCTTGGGCACCACCGCCACGGCCAGGGTCAGGGCGCCGTTTTCATACCCCAGTTTGGTCTCCACGGTGGAAAAGAGGCTGGCCTCTTCCTCCAGATCCCGCCGTAGGGTGCCGATCTCGTCGGAGAGGTCGTAGCGGGCATCCACCAGCTGATGGCTCAGGCTGTCCACCTGCTGGGAGAGCTGGTCCACCTTGTCCTGAAGGGCGGCGTTCTGCCGGAAGAACACCACCACCACGGCGGCGGCAACAACGGCGGAGAGAATGTGTCCGGTCTTTTTATCCACAAAAACACCTCCTGATGTGGAAAAACGCCCGCCTTTTCCGTGGACGGGAAAGGCGGGCGCACTGGTAGTGGGGAAATCAGACGGTGAAAGGAGCGGTCTTGGGGCTGACGATGTCGCGCCAGTCCAGGTCGCCCCGCTCCAGGCCGTGGATGAGCATCTCGGCGGTGCCCACGTTGGTGGCGTAGGGGATGTTGTACTGGTCGCACAGGCGGGTGATGTAGTCGATGTCGGCGTCCAGGTCGTGGGACTGGGGGTCGTTGAAAAAGAGGACCATGTCGATCTCGTTATAGGCGATGCGGGCGCCGATCTGCTGGCTGCCGCCGTGCTCGTGGGACAGGAAGAGGTTCACCGGCAGGCCGGTGGCCTCGGCCACCATCTTGCCCGTGGTGTTGGTGGCGCAGACGGTGTGCTTGGAGAGGATGCCGCAGTAAGCAATGCAGAACTGCACCATCAATTCCTTTCTCCTGTCGTGACTCATCAGTGCGATGTTCATCTCTTACTCAGTCCTCTCTTTCCTCAAAAACATTTTTTAAAAGCGTCAGAGCGCTTCAGCGGATCTTCATGAGGGGCACTCTCTGCCCCATCAGACGTTTGGCGATGTTCAGATAGGCCAGGGCTGCCCCCTTGCGGCTGAACAGAATGAGCGGCTCCCCGGTGTTGGCGGCCAGCATGACCTGGCTGTCCTCGGGCACCACCCCCAGCAGCGGGAGACCGGCGGCGTCCATGGCGTCGTCGATGGTGGTGCGCAGGCGGCGGAGCAGCTTGGGCTGGATGCGGTTCATCACCAGATGGATGGTGTCCAGCTGCCGTCCCAGCTCCACCACGGTGCGCTGGGCGTCCCGCAGGGCGGAGGAGTCGTTGGTGGAGACCACCACCGCCCGGTCGGCGCCGCACACCGCCAGACGAAAGCCGCTGCCCAGTCCGGCGGGGGAGTCAATGAGAATATAGTCGTATTGTTTCCGTGCCGTCCCCAGCATGGCCTTCATTTTCTCCTCGTCCATGGAGGAGGGGGTGGGACGGACCGGTGCCGTGAGCAGATAGAGACCCCGGATCACCGGGTGCTCCACGGCTGCCCGCTCCAGGGAGCAGCGACCCTCCACCACGTCGGTGAAGTCCATGAGGGCCCGGTCGGTCATGCCCAGGGAGATGTCCAGGTTCCTCAGGCCGATGTCCAGATCGATGCACAGCACCTTCTGCCCAAGGGCGGCCAGACAGGAGGCCACGCCGCCGGTGAGGGAGGTCTTCCCGGTGCCGCCCTTGCCGGACGTGACCACGATGACGGTTCCCATAGCAGACCTCCTACCCCCGGCCGGGGGAAACGACGTTGGGTCAAAAACCTAAACCCACGCATCTCATTATATCATCGCTTTTGCCAGAGTGCAAAGCCTATTTGGCACAAATTCATAAAATATTTTGATGCGAAGGGCAGGGAATGCTCAGAGGGGGGATTTCTGCATCTTGGCCCAGCGGCGGGGGTAGCCCTTGGGAGTGGGGGAGACCTTCTCCACCAGCACCACCCGGCGGTCCACGTCAGTGCCGGGGATGTGGTAGCGGAAGGCGGGCAGCAGCCGCCCGCCCAGCACCGACACCGCCCGCCCGGCCTGGGAGACCTCCTCCTCGCAGTCCACGGCCTTCATGGCCAGGAAGCGGCCGCCGGGCTTCACGTAGGGCAGGCACAGCTCGCACAGCACCCGCAGATCGGCCACCGCCCGGGCGGTGGCGAAGTCGAACCCGTCCCGGAAGGCGGGGTCCAGGGAGAGCTCCTCCCCCCGGGCGTGGCGGATGGTCACCCCGGTGAGGCCCAGGTCGGCGCACACCGTGCTCAGCCAGTCCAGCCGCTTGCCCAGGCTGTCCACCAACGTGAGCTCCAGGTCGGGCACCAGGATCTTGAGCACCATGCCGGGGAAGCCGGCGCCGGTGCCCACGTCGATGAGCTTTTTATCCGCCAGGTCGGCGCACAGGGCCACCCCGGCGGAGTCAAGAAAGTGGAGGTCGGCCACCTGGTCGGGCTCGGTGATGGCGGTGAGGTTCATCACCTTGTTCTGCTCCAGCAGCAGCTGGGCGTACCGCACCAGCCGGTCTACCGCCCCGGCGGGGGGCGTGATCCCCAGGGCGGTCAGGCCCTGTTCCAACCGTTCCTTCATGTTAACCTCCAAAGTTCCGTAGCAGGGAGGGGACCCCCACGTACAGATTGATGAGCAGCAGGGCCACACAGGCGGCGGTGAGGGCGATGCAGGCCGCCAGTCCGCCCCGTGCCCTGCCGCTGCGGTAGCGGAGTACCGTGGTGACGGCCAGACCCGCCAGGGCGGGGCAGAGCATCAGGGGGCCCAGGCCGATGAGTACCCGGGCGGTGGCCAGGTAGTAGGTGAAGAGCACCGTGCAGATGACCACGTACACGATGGCCACCCAGGCCCAGGTCCGCTTGATGGGGGAGGCGGGGACATAGGGCTCATGGGGCTCCTCCGGGGGCAGGTCCTTGCGGTCGTCCATGCTCAGCTCTCCTCCTTCTGCGCCTTGAGCAGGTCACGGATCTCGGTGAGCAGGACCTCCTCCTTGCTGGGGGCGGGGGGCGCCGCCGGTGCCTCCTCCTTCTTCCGATAGAGGCGGTTCATGGCCTTGACCAGGCAGAAGATGACAAAGGCCATGATGAGGAAGTTGAGCACGGCGTTGATGAAGCTGCCCAGTTGGATGGCGCCTCCGCCGGGGACGGCAATGCTCAGGCCGGTGAGGGCCTCGTTGCCGCCGGCGAAGATGCCCAGGATGGGGTTGAGGATGTCGCTCACCAGGGAGTCGGTGATGCCCTTGAAGGCGCCGCCGATGATGACGCCCACGGCCAGGTCCATCACGTTGCCCCGGGCGATGAATTTCCGGAACTCGGCCAGAAAGCCGCCGGTCTTTTCTTTGATGTGCTTCAAAATGGGTCCTCCGTAGTCAGGTATCAGGTCTTCAGCGTGAGCTGGTAGGGGCGTCCACCCAGGATAACCAGGGCCTTGCCCTCCAGCACCGGCCCGGCCCAGTCGAAGAGGTCGGGGATGGCCAGCTCGCCCGTCTTGTCCAGGTAGCCCACGCCGCCGTCCTCCACGGCAAAGGAGCACAGGCCCTCGGAGAAGGGGTTGGCCCGCTGGGCGCTGTCGGTATAGGAGAAGGTGAAGGCGGGGGCTTTGGCGGCTACATTCCAGTAGCCCGCCGTACCGCCCTGGCGGTAGTAGATGAGGCCGTCACAGACCAGGCCCAGGCTGTCATAGACACAGGGCAGGACCTCATTGCCGGCCTCGTCGATGAGGCCGCACAGCACGCCTCCGCCGGGCTGGGCGGCCCCCACCACGGCGTAGCCGTTCTTGAACTGGAAGGGGAAGGGGGTGTCCAGGTCCTCCGTGCTGCCCACGGCGTAGCGGGCGGGGATGACCGCCGTCTGTCCGGCGTCCTGGAAGCCCCACAGGCCGGTGGCGGCGTCCTGGTAGGCGGTGAGGGTACCGTCGGTCACGGGGGAGGAGACCTGCTTCACCAGCACCTGCTTGGCGATGAGGGCGGGCCAGGCGGTGACCACGTCGGCCATGCCGTTGCTCTTCACCTGGCTGACGGTGTGCCACACCGGCTCCAGGGCCCAGGTGCCCCGCATGTCCAGGATACCCTCCCGGTGGCCGGTCCAGCTGCGCTCATCGGTGAGGTCCACCCCGTTGTCCATGTGGAGGTAGATGCCGTCGGAGAAGTAGCAGGCGGGGTCGGGGTCGGCGGGCCAGATGATGCGGTAGCCCTCAGGCAGGGCGATGGGGGAGAGGGTGAAGTTCTCCCACTCCAGGTGGGTTTCCAGGGTGAAGGAGAGCCGCAGGTTGGGGTCCAGCAGCCGCCCCAGGGCGGTGGCCAGCTCGGCCCGGGTGAGGGTCCGGTCCCCGGCATAGGTGCCCCGGCTGTCCACGCCGGTGAGCACGCCCATCCGGCACAGACTGAGCACGCTCTCGGCGCCGGTGTCGGGGAGGTAGGCCACGATGTTTTTCTCGGTCAGGTTGGGGGTGTAGGCCAGGAAGGCCCCGGCAGAGAGGGCCTGGGCCGACTCCACGCTGCCCCACAGGCATTGAGCCAGATCCTCCCGGGTGGCGGGGCGGTCCCAGCGCTCCCCCGTCCCCAGCTCGGCCAGTTCCCCGGCGGCCGCGCCGGTCTGCTCCAGGTACCACAGGGCGTCCAGCACCCAGGCCGGGATATTTTCTCCCTGCCGGTAGCCCGCCGGGGCGGTGGGCAGGGTGGTGGAGCCAATCTGGTAGTAGCGGAGAAGCCGGGCCGACACGGCGTACAGCTCCCCGTAGGTCAGGGTGACCTCAGGGGCGAAGCGGTCCCCGCCCACGCCGGACATGAGCCCGATCTCACAGGTCTTATTGAGGCCGGGGGCGTACCAGGCCCCCTCGGGCACGTCGTTGAAGGGGGTCTGGACCGCCAGGGCGGGCAGGCAGTTGAGGGTCAGGGTGAGGCCCAGCAGCAGGGCGGGCAGGCGGTGGTTCATAGAAAACCCCTCTTTCTGTAAATATCAGGAAACCCCGCCGGTGGGCAGAACCACCCGCAGGCTGGGGTCGGCTACCCGGGCCAGCACAGCGGCCAGCTCTGCCCGGCTGAGGGTGCGCGCGGGGGCAAAGGCGCCGGTGTTGTCGACGCCGGTGAGGATGCCCGCCCGATAGAGGGCCAGCACCTCCGGGTCGATGGAATCGGGCAGGCTATCCACTGTGTTGATGGGGGTGAGGGCCGATTGGGGCAGGGCGGAGCACAGCCATTCGGCCAGATCCTGACGGGCGGCGGGCTCCTCAAAGGAGGCCTCCATGGGCTGGCTGTCCACCATGCCGTGCTCCCGGGCGTACCACAGGGCATCCCGGTACCACAGCCCCGCGGCCGGGGCGGGGAGGAAGGCGGACAGCTCCCGGTTGAAGGCGGTGTAGTCGCTGCCGGGGTCGGCCATAAACTCCATGCGGTTGGCGCTGCCCTCCGCCGGAGCCAGACCGCCGGTGAGCACGGTCACGCCGTTGAGGGTGAGCACGGCCTGGGCAGGTCCGCCGGCGGGAGTGAGGGCGGCCCGCTCCTCGGGACTGACGGTGAGGTACAGGTGGAGCCGCCGGGGAGTCTCCTGATCGTAGCGATAGGTGAGGCCCCGGTCCAGGTCGCAGGTGTTGAAGGCCAGCAGCACCGCGCCGGTGGGGGTGGTGAGGGTGCCGGTGCCCCAGTTGTCGGGGGCGGCAGGCGGGTCGCCGGTACCCCCGTGGGCCTGGTAGTGGAGCCGGACGGCTACCGTCATCACCTCGGCCAGGGTGACGGCGTTGTCGGGGGAAAAGGTGTCCTCCCCAGTGCCCTTGAGCAGGCCCCGGTCCACGCAGATCTGGGCGGCGTCGGCGTACCAGGCGCCCGCCGGCACGTCGGAAAAGGCGCCGGCCGGAAGGACCAGCAGGGTGGTAAGGGCAAGGGACAGGGGCAAGAGACGGGTTTTCATTCAGATTCCTCTCTTTTCATGTGCGGGCGGGGAAGGGGTCATGGCTGAATGGACCAGCCCACGTCCCCATGAAGCAGGTTTTCCAGATACAGCTGGAGCTCTGTGTCCGCTGGATCATCCAGGCCGTAGCGCTGATTGAGGGCCTGAATAGCCCGCTCCTCCGGGGTGGAAGTGAGCCGAGGGGCGGCGGCGAGCATCGCCGTGCTCACCGCCGCTGTGAGCACCAGAGTCAGCAGGGCGGCGGCGGGCCGTCTCATTTCTTGGGCACCAGCAGGGCGGTGCCGCCCATGTAGGGCTGGAGCACGGCGGGAATCTTCACGCTGCCGTCGGCCTGGAGGTTGTTCTCCAGGAAGGCGATGAGCATACGGGGGGGCGCCACCACGGTGTTGTTGAGGGTGTGGGGCAGGTAGGTGCCCTTCTCGCCCTTGACCCGCATCTTCAGGCGGCGGGCCTGGGCGTCGCCGAGGTTGGAGCAGGAGCAGACCTCAAAGTACTTCTGCTGGCGGGGGGACCAGGCCTCGATGTCGCAGGACTTGACCTTCAGGTCGGCCAGGTCGCCGGAGCAGCACTCCAGCTGCCGGACAGGGATGTCCATGGAGCGGAAGAGCTCCACGGAGTAGCGCCACATCTGCTCGTACCACTTCATGGAGTCCTCGGGCTTGCAGACCACCACCATCTCCTGCTTCTCGAACTGGTGGATGCGGTAGACGCCCCGCTCCTCGATGCCGTGGGCGCCCTTCTCCTTACGGAAGCAGGGGGAGTAGGAGGTGAGGGTCTGGGGGAGGGACTCCTCAGGGATGATCTGGTCGATGAACTTGCCGATCATGGAGTGCTCGGAGGTGCCGATGAGGTAGAGGTCCTCGCCCTCGATCTTGTACATCATGGCGTCCATCTCGGTCTGGCTCATGACGCCCTCCACCACGTTGCCGTGGATCATGAAGGGGGGCACGCAGAAGGTGAAGCCCTTGTTGATCATGAAGTCGCGGGCGTAGGCCAGCACGGCCTCGTGGAGCCGGGCGATGTCGCCCATCAGATAATAGAAGCCGTTGCCGGACACCCGGCCGGCGGCGTCCATGTCGATGCCGTTGAAGGACTCCATGATCTGGGTGTGATAGGGGATCTCAAAGTCGGGGGTCACGGGCTCGCCGAAGCGCTGGACCTCCACGTTGCAGGAGTCGTCGGGGCCGATGGGCACGGAGGGGTCGATGATGTTGGGGATCTGGAGCATGATGTGGCGGATCTGCTCGGCCAGCTCGGACTCCCGTGTCTCCAGATAGGCCAGACGGTCGGCGTCGGCCTTGACCTCGTCCTTGAGCTTCTCGGCCTCGGCCAGCTTGGAGGGGTCCTTCTTGGACTGGCCCATGAGCACGCCCACCTGCTTGCTCTTGGCGTTGCGGGCGGTGCGCAGGTCCTGGGCCTCCTGGATGGTCTGGCGGTTCTCAGCGTCCAGCTCCAGCACCTGGTCCACCAGGGGCAGCTTGGCGTCCTGGAATTTCTTCTTGATGTTTTCCTTCACGGCTTCGGGGTTCTCCCGGATAAACTTGATGTCCAGCATGGCTGTTCTCAACCTTTCTTTTTCAGGTAATTTATCAAATTACCGGGCGGTGTTTCGCCGCCCGATGTTTCACGTGAAACTTCGTCGGGGCAAGCTGCGTATCCCTCGGTTCCGTGTATACACGAAAGCTCGCTCGCTCCGCTGCCCCTCCTCTCCCCACGCGACCCGCTGCGCTGGGCTCGCGCGGGGGCCCCATTGGGCAAAGTCCGCCACGTTGGGTGTGCGCAGGCCCTTTTTTTGCGCTTAGGATGACTGGGGGTAGGGGCGGATACCATCCGCCCGCAAAACCTTCCTGTTCTGAGCAAACGGTTTTGGTGCCTCACATCACCGCGTCATAGATCTCCTGGTAGCGGTCGGCGGGGGAGAAGCGGTCGGTGTCGGTGGTGGTCTCGGTCGGGAGGGATTCCTTCAGGGCACTGCCCTGGGTGGTGTCCTCCATCTGGGCGATGAGCGTCCGGCACAGGGAGTAGCGCCCCCGGACATAGGCCTCGTCGATCTGCCAGAAGAGATCCATGGCCCGGGTGAGCCGGTCCTGGGCCTCAGTCAGGGCGTCGGCCTGGGCCTGGGCGTCGTCGGCCTCCTTCTGGGCCTCCTCCAGCCGGGCCTCCAGATCGGCCACCTGCTGCTTGAGGGTCTCGTTCTCCTCCTGGATGTCCTCTATCGACTGCATGGCGGACACCGACTCCCCGCGCAAGCCCGCAATGGTGGCATCGCTGGTGCGGCGCTGCATAAAATAGCTCAGGGCCATGAGGAGAAAGGCGGCGGCAAAGAGAATCACCAGGTAAATGAGCACTGATTGCTGTTTTTTGGGTCGCTCATGCTCGGCAGCGTGCTGGAGGGGGATGTTGTCCTCCTCCTGGGAATGGTTTTGCTCGGGGGTCTGACTCACAGATCGGGACCTCCCTTCACGGACTGTTCCAGCTTATCCAGCAGCTCAGTGAGGTCCTCGTCGTTGTAGAATTCAAACTCCACCTTGCCCTTTTTGGGCCCCTTGGTGATGGACACCTTCCGCCCCCAGCGCTGCGACAGCTCCTTGGCGGCAGCGTCCCGGTAGAGCTTCATGGGGTCGGCCGCCTTGGCGGCGGCCTCCTGGGCCTCGGCGCCGGCCTGGGCCAGGCGTTTGGCCATGGCCTCGGTCTGCCGGACGGACAACCCCTCCTGGACCACCTTCTGGGCCAGCTTTTTCTGCAAGGTGCTGTCGGGCACCGTCAGCAGGGCCCGGCCGTGGCCGGCGGAGAGCTTGCCCTCCTCCAGCAGAGCCCGGATGGCGTCGGGGAGGGAGAGGAGCCGCAGGGCGTTGGCCACGGCGGGGCGGGACTTGCCCACCTGCTGGGCGGCCTCCTCCTGGGTGAGGCCGTACTCCTGGACAAGGGCCTGGTAGCCCAGGGCCTCTTCCATGGGGTTCAGGTCCTCCCGCTGGAGGTTCTCGATGAGGCCCAGCTCCATGACCTTCCGGTCGTCGGCCTCGATGATGACGGCGGGGACTTCGGAGAGGCCCGCCAGCTTGGCCGCCCGCCAGCGGCGCTCTCCGGCGATGATCTGATAGTAGCCGGAGCCCAGCCGCCGGACGGTGAGGGGCTGGATGATGCCGTGGGTGCGGATGGATTCGGCCAGGTCGGCCAGGGTCTCCGGGTCAAAGCGCTTCCGGGGCTGCTTCAGGCCCGGTTCCACCTGGGCGATGGGGAGGGAGACGGAGCCGCCTTCCTGGGTTTGAAGGGCGGCGTCCCCCAGCAGGGCGCCCAGGCCCTTGCCCAGGCCGCGTTCTAATGACATAGGATCACTCCTTCATGGGGATTTTACCAAAGGGAGAGGGTCAGCCCACCGCGGCGGCGCTCTTTTCCAGCAGCTCGCCGGCCAGGGCGCGATAGGCCTCGGAGCCCCGGGACAGATTGTCGTAGGCGGTCACCGGCTTGCCGTGGCTGGGGGCCTCGGAGAGCCGCACGTTCCGGGGGATGACGGTGGCGTACACCTTGCCGGGGAAGTGGCGTTTGACCTCCTCGGCCACCTGCATGGACAGGTTGGTACGGCCGTCGTACATGGTGAGGACCACGCCCTCCAGATCGATGGCGGGGTTGAGAGACCGCTTGACAATGCGGATGGTGGACAGGAGGTCGCTGAGACCCTCCAGGGCGTAGTACTCGCACTGGACGGGGACCATGACGGTGTCGGCGGCGCACAGGGCGTTGAGGGTGAGCAGCTCCAGGGAGGGGGGGCAGTCGATGAAGATATAGTCGTACTCCTCCCGGAAGGGCTCCAGAGCGTTTTTCAGCAGGTACTCCCGGTGGTCAATGCCGATCATCTCCACGGTGGCGCCGGCCAGAGCCTTGTTGGCGGGGATCACGTCGGCCCACTGGGTGGGAACGATGGCCTTCCGGCAGTCGGCGCCGTCGATGAGGACGTCGTAGATGGAGGGGGAGGCGGTGGTCTTGTCCACTCCAAAGCCGGAAGTTGTGTTGGCCTGGGGGTCGAAGTCGCAGATGAGGACGCGCTGGCCCAGCTCCTTCAGGGCGGCGGCCAGGTTGACGCAGGTGGTTGTCTTACCGACGCCGCCCTTCTGGTTGACAATGGCAATGGTTTTTCCCATGGGACACCTCGGTTTCTTCTTCCTTCTTGGATTCTTTGTGCCCTACCATTATAATGCCCTCTGAACGGTAATTCAACAGGGAATCCATGTTTCACGTGAAACAAATGGTCGGAGACGGCGGAAAAAGGGACAAAAAAACCAGGATGTTTCACGTGAAACATCCTGTCCAAAAGAAGGCGCCTGGAAAAAATGGGAAGGAAAGGGTCCAATGAGGGATCGTTTCACGTGAAACAGCGGCAAAGTGCCGGTGGATGTGTTTCACGTGAAACAGTCACTTGGGAATGCGGATGGTAAGAAGGACGGCGTCGTCGGTGTCCTGGCGGTCGTACTGGGCCGGGATGCCCGCCCCCTGCATCACCTTCATGGCCCGGCTCACCGTGTTGAGGAAGAGCCGAACGTCCCGGATGAGGTAGGTGGGTTTCCGCTTGGCGGGGGCCGGGTGGAGGAGGGATTCCACATAGGCCTCGGTCTGGGCCACCGTCAGCCCGCCGGCGATGATGTGGTCCAGGGCGGCCGACCGGGTTTGGTCGTCCTCCAGCCGCAGCAGGGCACGGGCGTGGCGCTCGGTGAGCCCCGCGGCGCGCAGCTTCTCCAATAGCGCCGGAGAGAGCTTTAGCAGCCGCAGCTTATTGGCCACCGCCGACTGGGATTTCCCAATGCGGCGGGCGGCCTCCTCCTGGGACAGGTGGTAGGTTCGGATGAGCTTGTCCAGGGCCTGGGCCTCCTCCCAGAAGTCCAGGTCCCGGCGCTGGAGGTTTTCCACCAGCGCCAGCAGGGAGGAGGACACCTCGTCCACCTCCACCACGATGCAGGGCACCTCCCGGAGCCCGGCCAGCTTGGCGGCCCGGAGCCGCCGCTCTCCCGACACCAGCACGAAGCCGGAGCCGGTCCGGCGGACGGACAGGGGCTGGAGGATGCCGTGGACCTTGATGCTCTCGGCCAGTTCTGCCAGACCCTCAGGGGCAAAGTACTGCCGGGGCTGGTCCGGGTTGGGCTGTAGGGATTCCACCGGCAGCCACAGCACACGGCCCGACTCAAAAAGACCCTCCCGCCTGCGAAAGAGCGCCATTACCGCTCCACCTCCTTCGTACCACCCATATTTTACCATGTTTTAGGGAGAAGGAAGGGGAAAGCCGTCGAGAGAGGAAAATTTCCCGGGAGGCGGAAAAGGTTCCAGAAAAGGAGAGAAAATAAAAAATACTTGACTTATTGTAGGAGATCGTCTATACTCCAAAACGGTTAGCAAAAGCTAACCAAAATAGATCCGCAAAGAAAAAGGAGGAATGGCATGTATCCCTATATCCTGGTCTCCCTTGCCCTGACCATTATCTTCGTCCTGTGCTGTCATGGGGCCATCAAAAAGCATCCAGGCGCTTTTTACGCCCTGGCGGTGTTCATTGTAATCGCCGAGGTGGTCTACTATCAGGCCGGCATCCGGGACCTGGCCCCGGAGTGGGTCACCCGATATGTGGTAAACCTCTTCAAGCGGGGCGCCCTCTCCACCGCCATGTTCGTGGTGGTGATGTACACCGGCGCCCTGGACGGGCGGCGGCCCGTGGTGCGCACCCTGATGGGGGTGCGGGGCCAGTTGTCCATCCTGGCCTGTATCCTCACCCTGGGCCACAACATCATCTACGGCCTGAAGCACTTCGTTCATCTGTTCACCAACCCCTGGGACATGAAGCCCCAGACCGTTGCCGCCGCCGTTCTCTCCCTGGTCATGATCGCCCTCATGCTCCCTTTAATGGCCACCTCCTTCCGGTGTGTCCACACCCGCATGAAGGCCGTCCACTGGAAGCGGCTCCAGCGTCTGGCCTACGTGTTTTTCGCACTTATATATATCCACGTTATGGTGCTGTTCCTCCCCAAATTCGGGGATAAATACCTGGATATCCTGTTCTACACGGCGATTTTCGGGAACTATTTGCTTCTCCGAGTCAGTAAGTCTGCCCGGCGGAAGGAGCAAATGCCGATGGGGTGTCCATCCCGAAGCGTCACCTGAGCCGAATCGGCCCACGCCTCAAAAAGACTGCCCTCCGGAGGGCAGTCTTTTTTGCAATGAAAAAAGCGCGTAAAAAAGTATATTATGACGTAAAGAAAAAATTGCAAGAAACCGATCGGCATGATATGATAATAAAAATCATTATTAAATAAAAGATTGTTGGTTTGCCTGCAATAAAACGAACAGCGAGAACGTTAACAGAAAAAAACGTGAAACAGCGAATGGGGGAGGGGTGAGCCGAACCCATATCCACGAGAAAGGAGAGCGCGATCCATGGAGATCAAGTGGAACAAGGACCACGAGATGGGGATTGAGGAGTTCGACCACGACCACAAGCAGCTGTTTGCCATCGCGGGGCGGCTGCTGGACAAGGTGCAGGACCCCAAGGGCATTGCGGATTTTAAGGTGCGGCTGTTTGTTCTGCGGGAGGGCGTGCGCTATCTGCGGGGCTATTTTGATGAGCATGCCATCCGGGAGGAGGTCTACATGCGGCGGATCGGCTACGCCGACTACGGCATCCACAAGCAGCTCCACGACGAGTTTATGGCCACCACCCTGCAGGGGTATGAGAAGATGGTGGAGCAGGAGATGTGCAGCCGGGAGGAAGTGTTGGACTTCGTGGGTAAGGGCATCGGCTGGCTGGTGGAGCATGTCTCCACGGCGGACCTGGCCATCGTGGGAAAAGGGACCCTAGGCAAGCCCCGGCTGACCAAGATCAACGCCCAGGTGGTGGAACAGGAGTTCAACGCCATCTTTGCCTCTACCCTCAACATGGATGTACGCACCAGGCTCATCAACCCCAACTACGCCGGAGCCCCCTTTGGGCCGTCCATCAGCCAGGAGCTCACCTACCGCCGGGGAGATCAGAAGGTGACGGTGCTGGCGGGGCTGGAGAACAGCTTCCTGGCGGCGGCGGCCGAGGCGGTGTACGGCTCCCAGCTCCAGGGCATGGAGGCCCTCATCATGTCCACCATGGAGATCTTCAGCGCCAACTTCTGGCGCACGGTGGGCAGCCGCTTTGTAGAGGGGGACGCCGAGATGGTCTTTGTGGAGAACCATTTCCTCACCCAGGCCCAGCTCCAGGAGCGCTATGCCAAGCACATCCCCAAGCTCTCCCTGCTCTTCGACAGCAGCAAGGGCAAGTTCTTCGTGGCCACCGAGACCGACATCGCCGCCCAGGCCGAGTCCTTCGACCTGAGCGTGGGAGCCTAAAAAAAGCAAAAGACACAAAAAAAGACCTTCCCCGTGGGGAAGGTCTTTTTGCATGCCCGGAGGTCACGCCCGGAGAAAACCCTTGCCGAAGATCTCGCTGGAGTTGGTGACGATCATGAAGGCGTGGGGGTCGTTCTGCTTGAGGTAGCGCCGCAGCAGGACGGCCTGGTGGCGGGCCAGGACGGTGAGGATGACCTGGTGGTTTTCGTGGGTGTAGGCCCCCTGGCCGGACCAGACGGTGGCCCCCCGGCCCAGGGTCTCGATGATATATTTGGTGACCATCTGGGGCTGGTAGGTGATAATCATGAAGGCCTTGTGGCGGTTGAGGGACTCGATGACGCTGTCCACCAGCACCGACTTGAAGGCCAGGCCCAGGAGAGAGCACAATCCGGCGGTGACGTCAAAGACCACCAGGGCGGAGGCGGCGATGAGGACGTCGGAGCACAGGAGGGCCATGCCCACGTCCAGGCCGGTGTACTTTTTGAGGATCATGGCGGCGATGTCGGTGCCGCCGCTGGAGGCGTCCAGGTTGAAGAGGATGCCGGAGCCCAGGGCGGGGAGGAGGACGGCGAAGAAGAGCTCCAGGATGAGCTGGTCGGTGAGGGGTCCCGACATGGGGAAAAGCCACTCAAAGACCTGGACCTCCAGGGAGTATAGGATGGAACAGTAGACGGTGCGGAAGCCGAAGCCCTTGTCCAACAGGAGGAAGCCCAGCAGGAGGAAGAGGATGTTGATGACGCCGTTGTAGACCGACGCCGTGAGCCAGGGCACGGGGATGAGCTCAGCCAGGACGATGGCCAGGCCGGACACGCCGCCGATGGAGAAGTGGTTGGGGAACTTGAAGAAGTAGACGCCCACCGACACCAGGGTGATGCCCAGGGTCATGAAGAGGAACTCCTGGATGTTTTTCTTGGTCAGCCAGCTTTGCTGCGGCATGTTCGTTCAGCTCCTGTCGTGGATGTGGATGGAGACGGGGTCAGCGCTGGGCCAGGATGGCGGACCAGGCGTTGTAGTTGGGGATGTCGCTGTAGGCGGGCACGTTGCCCAGCCGCCACACGGAGACGCCGGTAATGCCCATCATCCGGGCCAGGGTGAGCTTGTCGGCCACGCTGCGGGCATCCTCGTACCACAGCCGGACGGTCATGCCCTCCTCGGTGGTGTAGAGGGCGGAGGGGTTGCGGTCGCTCTCGTCGTAGGTCACCACGGTGCCCGCCTGGGCCAGGCGCTTGGCCACGGTGTCGGGGGCGGGGCGGTAGATGGTGGTGTCGGCCAGCAGGCCGCTCTGGTCCACCTCAAAGCCCACGGCGGCAAAGGAGATCTGGAGGACGATCTTGCTCTTGTCCTGGACGCCGGTGGCCGGGTCGGTGATGGCGGACAGGGCCCGGTAGATGCTGGGGAAGGGGGTCACCGGGGAGTCGGGGGCCTTGGTGCCCACGTAGCCCGCCGGCACGCTGGTCCACTGGTAGTCGTGGGCCATGAGGATGACCTTGTCGCACACCTCGCCGATGGCCCGGTAGTCGTAGCCCTTGTACCAGTCGTCGGGGGGGACGCAGACATAGAGGGACTTGCCCGCCGGCAGGGCGGCGCGCAGCTCGGTGAGGAAGGTGACGAAGTCGGCCTTGAGGAGGTCGGTGCGCAGGCCCTCAAAGTCGATGACAATGCCGGCGTAGTCGGCGCTGGCCGAGGCGATGGCGGAGACGGCCTGGCTCCGGGCGGCGGGGTCGGGGAGGACCTTCTCCAGCACGCTGGTGGCGGAGCCGTCGGGGAGGGTGACGTTCTGGGTGGTGTCGGCGTAGACGTTCAGGTTGTAGGGGGTGTCATTGCCCCGGAAATAGTCGGTGGCGGTGGAGGAATCGGCGGGCTTCACCCAGTCGTTGCCGTTGGTCTTGGAGGAGTTGAGGACGGGTCCGGCGTCGCTCCACTCCATCCGGGCCCAGCCCAGGCAGACGGTGTCCATGTCGGCGGTAAGGGAGATCTGGGAGTAGGAGGAGAAGGCGTAGAAGCCGGTGAGGAAGTCCACCTTGGACTGCATCCGCTGGTAGACCCGGTTGAGCATGGCGGCGGCCTGGCCCCGGGTGGCGAAGGCGTCGGGCTGGAAGAGGAGCTGGCCGTCCACCTCCACGCCGGTGGTGAGGCCGAAGGCGGCGGCCAGGGCGATGTGGCCGGCGTGGTCGGTGACGTCGGGGAAGGAGGTGGCGGTGGGGGCGATGTCGCCCGCCAGGGTCTCGTAGCCCAGGGCCCGGACCAGCATGACGGCCATGTCCTCCCGGGTGATGTAGGCCAGGGGCTGGAAGAGGTCGCCGGCGTCCACCACCCCGTGGGCCAGGGCGGTCTCGGCGGCGGCGTAGTACCAGTCGTCGGGGGAGATGTCGGTAAAGGAGGGGGTGGCCGGGGTCACGCTCTCCCAGCCGAACATCCGCTGGAGGATGGTGACGAAGCTGGCCCGGTTGAGCCGCTCCTCGGGCCGGAAGGTGCCGTCGTCCAGGCCCTGGATGAGGCCGTAGTCGGAGGCCTGCTGGATATCATTGTAGGCCCAGTGCTCGGGGGAGACGTCGGGGAACTCCACCGCCAGGGCCGAGGCGGACAGGGAACACAGAAAGACCAGACACAGGGAAAGTGCGGCCAGACGCCGAAGGATCATGGGTAAGTACCTCCATTCAACGCGGGTGAAAAGGAAAGGGAAACTGCGCCTTTATTGTATCAGGGTAAGACTGGAAAAACAATGGATAGCCTTGGAAAAGGTCGGTTTTCCCCGGTGGAACTCTGTGGAAATTCCACAAAACGGAAATAGAAATGCTGTGGTTTTCGTCAAAAGGTCGGGGAAGGGGTGGGGTTTTTTGTGACATTTTGCGTGATTGAATGGAGTGATATTTTCATGTAGAATAGAATCGAAATCAAATTCATAAAGATGGAGGAGTGGCCCAATGAAACTTCTGGAGGAACGTATCCGAAAAGACGGCAAGATCAGGGGCGGAGACGTGCTCAAGGTGGACAGCTTTCTCAACCACCAGATGGATGTGGCCCTCTTTCAGGAGATCGGCAAGGAGTTTTACCGGCTGTACGGCGACTGCGGAGTCACCAAGATTTTGACCATCGAGGCATCGGGGATCGGGATCGCGTGTGTGACTGCGCAGTTTTTTGGTTGCCCGGTGATCTTTGCCAAGAAGAACAAGACCAAGAACATCGCCGGCGACGTGTACACCTCCAAGGTGGAGTCCTTCACCCACGGCAAGGTCTATGACATCATCGTGTCCAAGGAGTTTTTGCTCCCCACCGACCGGGTGCTCCTCATCGACGACTTCCTGGCCAACGGCTCTGCTCTCCAGGGCCTCGTCAACCTGGTCCGGGACGCGGGCGCGGAGCTGGTGGGCGCCGGCATCTGCGTGGAGAAGGCCTTCCAGCCCGGCGGCAACCTCATCCGCAGCATGGGCGTCCGGGTGGAATCCCTGGCGAGGGTCAAGTCCATGGGGGACGATGGAAGTATTGAATTCTGCGACTAAAGTTGATTGAAACCGTGGCGGAGCCAGGGATTCCACTGGGGCCCCGCAGCGCGGGGCGGCGGTAACGCCGCACAAGCATTCCGCCGGAGGCGGAATCTTGGCGCAGGCGGGATTCACTCCCGCCGAGCATGTTTGATCCAATGGGTACCCAAAGCGGCCGGGCCGCTTTGGGAGATCCTTAGCGAGAGTCAAGTCCATGGGAGACGACGGCAGCATCGAGTTCTGCGACTGACGCCGCCGAATGAGGGCGCATCTGGGAAGCCGCGCCCCGCAAAAAATGCTGCTGTCCCTTGCTCACCGATTCTTTTTTCATTACATAGGTTCCCAGCATGCTGCCGCAGCCGAGCGGGAGGGTTCAAATCCCTCCTGCCGGGATGAGCGGATCGCCTTTCGGCTGTCCCGCCGCGGTACGTATTCTCCATCGGATACCCCGGCTGTGACAGCCGTTTTGCGTTTTTGGGTGTCAAACATATTTTTGAGGAGGACAATGAATCATGAAGAAGCGCATCCTTGCCATGCTCCTGGCCGGGTCCATGATCTTCGGCCTGGCCGCCTGCTCCGGCGGCGGCAGCACCGAGACCACCCCCGCCGACTCCGGCACCGCCGAGACCACCCCCGTGGAGACCGACGGCGCCAAGACCGTGAAGGTGGGCCTCATCTGCATCGGCGACGAGAACGACCAGGGCTACACCTACAACTTCATCCGCGGCCAGGAGGCCGCTACCGAGGCCCTGGCCGCCAAGGGCATCAACGTGGAGTGGAGCGTGAAGTGGAATATCGGTGAGGACTCCTCCTGCGAGGAGGCCAACATCGAGCTGGCCGAGGAGGGCTGCCAGCTCATCATCAACAACTCCTTCGGCTTTGAGGAGTACATGCTGAAGGTGGCCCCCGACTACCCCGACATCCAGTTCATCTCCTGCACCAACCAGGCCTCCGCCGTGGACGACCTGCCCAACACCCACAACGCCTTTGCCAACATCTATGAGGGCCGCTACCTGGCCGGCGTGGTGGCCGGCATGAAGATGCAGGAGATGATCGACAACGGCGAGATTACCCCCGAGCAGGCCGTCATCGGCTACGTGGGCGCCTACTCCTTCGCCGAGGTGATCTCCGGCTTTACCGCCTACTACCTGGGCGCCAAGAGCGTGTGCCCCAGCGTGACCATGAAGGTCAACTTCGTGGGCTCCTGGTCCGACGCCACCGCCGAGGGCAACGCCGCCCAGGCCCTGTGCGATGAGGGCTGCATCATGATCTCCCAGCACTCCGACAACACCACCCCCGCCACCGCCGCCCAGGCCGCCGGCGCCTTCCACACCGGCTACAACAACGACATGATCTCCATCGCCCCCGAGGCCTCCCTCATCGGCACCCGCATCGACTGGTCCATCTACTTTGAGTACGCCATCGAGGCCGTGGCCAACGGCGAGGAGTTCGACCAGGATTGGTGCCACGGCATGGACATGGGCGCCGTGGTCATGACTCCCCTCAACGAGGACATCGCCGCCGCCGGCACCGCTGAGAAGCTGGCCGAGGTGGAGCAGCAGATCCACGACGGCACCCTCCAGGTCTTTGACACCTCCACCTTCACCGTGGACGGCGCCGAGATGACCTCCTGCATGGCCATCGACACCGACGGCGACTTCGTGGCCGACTCTGAGGAGGCCGTGTTTGACGGCGCTTTCCACGAGTCCTACTTCCAGTCCGCCCCCTACTTCACCGCCAAGATCGACGGCATCGAGTGGGTCAACGAGGCTTATTAAGCGTCATACCGCGCGCAGAAGGGAGGACCGCCGTCCCGGCGGTCCTCCCGTTTTTTCCGGGGGCTTGCCCCGGCCATTGGCCTCCGGTATAATGGAATCGAGAAACGGCCGTCACGGAGACGGGAGAAAGGATGACAGCCTTGGAAACTGTCCACGCCATTGAGCTGCGGGGCATCACCAAGCGCTTCGGCGCCAAGGTGGTGGCCAACGACCACATCGACCTGGCCCTGGACCGGGGGGAGATCCTCTCCCTGCTGGGGGAGAACGGCAGCGGCAAGACCACGCTGATGAATATGCTGGCGGGAATCTACCTGCCCGACGAGGGCGAGATCCTCATGGAGGGGAAGCCCATCGCCATCCGCTCCCCCAAGGACGCCTACGACCACGGCATCGGCATGATCCACCAGCACTACAAGCTGGTGGACGT
The DNA here is from genome assembly GCF_052065695.1 of Intestinimonas sp. HCP28S3_D6. Taxonomy (NCBI): domain Bacteria; kingdom Bacillati; phylum Bacillota; class Clostridia; order Eubacteriales; genus Intestinimonas; species Intestinimonas sp. HCP28S3_D6. The sequence goes on along the minus strand of NZ_JBQHTM010000004.1, from coordinate 48,859 downwards.
GTTCACCGCCGCCGAGAACATCGTCCTGGGCCTCCACGACGGAAAGAAGCTGGACCGGAAGGAGATCGCCCGCAAGGTGCGGGAGATCAGCGACCGGTACGGCTTCGGCATCGACCCGGACAAGAAGATCTACGACATGTCGGTGTCGGAGAAGCAGACGGTGGAGATCGTCAAGGTCCTCTACCGGGGGGCCGACATCCTCATCCTGGACGAGCCCACGGCGGTGCTCACCCCCCAGGAGACCGAACGCCTCTTCGACATCCTGCGGGCCATGAAGGCCGACGGCAAGGCCATCGTCATCATCACCCACAAGCTCCACGAGGTCATGGCCATATCGGACAAGGTGGCGGTGCTGCGCAAGGGCAAGTACATCGGCACGGTGAACACCGCCGACACCGACCCCCAGAAGCTCACCGAGATGATGGTGGGCCACGCGGTGAGCCTGAACATCGACCGGCCGGAGGCCAAGTACCACGACCTGCGGCTGGAGGTGAAGGGCCTCAACTGCCTGGGCAGCGACGGGGTGCCCGCCCTCACCGACGTGAGCTTCCAGGCCATGGGCGGCGAGATCCTGGGCATCGCCGGCATCGCCGGCTCGGGCCAGAAGGAGCTGCTGGAGGCCATCGCCGGGCTCCAGAAGGCGGAGTCGGGCCACATCTTCTACTATCCGCCCCACCCCAAGAGCGACATTGCCGGCAAGCACGTGCCGGTAGACAAGGCGGGGGAGGAGCTGGTGGGGAAGACCCCCACCCAGATCCAGAAGATCGGCGTCTCCCTGGCCTTTGTGCCTGAGGACCGGCTGGGCATGGGCCTGGTGGGGGGCATGGGCATGGTGGACAACATGATGCTCAAGACCTACAAGGAGCACCCCGGTCCCTTCGTGGACCGGAAGCCTCCCAAGGCCCTGGCCGAGAAGCTCATCGACGAGCTGGAGATCGTCACCCCCGGGGTGAACACCCCGGTGCGGCGGCTCTCCGGCGGCAACGTACAGAAGGTGCTGGTGGGCCGGGAGATCGCCTCCAGCCCCACGGTACTCATGACGGCCTACCCCGTCCGGGGCCTGGACATCAACTCCTCCTACACCATCTACCGCCTCCTCAACGAGCAGAAGATGAAGGGGGTGGCCGTCCTCATGGTGGGCGAGGACCTGGACGTGCTGCTGGAGCTGTGTGACCGCATCCTGGTCCTCTGCGGAGGCCGGGTCTCCGGGGTGGTGGACGGCCGCACCGCCACCAAGGAGGAAGTGGGTCTCCTCATGACCCACGTAGGCGGCGGAAAGGAGGCGGAAGACCATGCATGAAGCCAATACCCCCCTCATCCGGCTGGCCAAGCGGGACGGCATGTCCCGGGGAAAGATGTGGGCCATCCGGGCGGCCGCCTTCGTGGTGGCCATCCTCATCGGCGCCGTCGTCTTTCTCCTCATCGGGAATAACCCCATCTCGGCCTACGGCACCATCCTCACCGGCTCCCTGGGCAAAAAGACGGCCATCCGCCAGACGGTGCGCATCGCCATCCCCCTGCTGGGCACCGCCCTGGCCATCACCCCCTGCTTCAAGATGAAGTTCTGGAACATCGGCGCCGAGGGCCAGATCACCGCCGGCGCCGTGGGGGCCGCCTACTTCGCCCTCTTCTGGGCCGACAGGCTGCCTGGGCCGGTGCTGTTGGTGGTCATGGCCATCGCCGGGGCCGTGTTCGGCGGCATCTGGGCCCTGATCCCCGCCTTCTTCAAGACCCGGTGGGGCACCAACGAGACCCTTTTCACCCTCATGATGAACTACATCGCCATTGGCATTGTCAACTGGCTCCAGGGCGGACCCTGGGAGGGCCGGCCCGGCTCCCAGATCATCCCCCAGTACGACTCCGCCGGCGTCCTCCCCAAGGTGCTGGGGGTCCACTGCGGCTGGATCATCGTGCTGGCCCTCACCGTCCTCATGTACTTCTACATGAAGTACACCAAGCAGGGCTATGAGATCGCCGTGGTGGGCGAGAGCGAGAATACCGCCCGCTACGCCGGCATGAACGTGGGGCGCATCGTCATGCGGACCATGTTCCTTTCGGGGGCGGTGTCCGGCCTGGTGGGCTTCATCGTCTCCTCCGGCGCCGACAACACCCTCCACTCCGGGGTGGCCGCCGGGGTGGGCTTCACCGCCATCACCGTGGCGTGGCTGGCTCAGCTCAACCCCTTCGCCATGGTGGGCATCTCCGCCCTCCTGGCCGTGCTGGAGAAGGGCGCCGACACCCTCCAGACCCAGATGCAGGTGCCCGCTTCCATCTCCGACATCATCACCGGCGTGGTCCTCTTCTGCATGCTGGGCTGTGAGTTCTTCATCAATTACCGGGTGATCCTCCGGGGTCACCACAAGGAGGTGACCGGCGCATGAGCATCAATCAGAGCTTCCTGGTCCTTCTCATCAGCGCCGCCGTCCTCAACGGCACGCCTCTCCTCTTCGGCACCGTGGGCGAGATCCTGTCGGAAAAGGCGGGCAATCTGAACCTGGGCGTGGAGGGCATGATGTACATGGGCGGCGCCCTGGGCCTGGGGGCGGCCTTCTACTACGAGCAGGCCGCCGGCGGGAGCGCCAACGGCATCGTGGCCGTGGTGCTGGCCATCCTCTTCGCCTTCCTGGCCGGAGCCTTCGGCGCCCTCATCTACGCCTTCCTCACCATCTCCCTCCGGGCCAACCAGAACGTCACCGGCCTGGCCCTGGCCATCTTCGGCACCGGCGCCGGACAGTTCATCGGCGAGTACATGCGGGTGAGCGCCGGCGGCTACGTGGCCATCAGCAACGCCCTTAAGGACGTCTTTGCCAATTCCCCCTTCCCGGCGGCCCTGAGGGGGCTGCCCGTGGTGGGGCCCCTGATCTTCGGCTATAACATCTTCGTCTATGTGGGGGTGGTCATCGCCGTGGCCATGGCCTGGTTCCTCACCCGCAGCCGGGCCGGGCTCCACCTGCGCTCCGTGGGCGAGTCCCCCGCCACCGCCGACGCCGCCGGCATCAACATCACCCGCTACAAGTATCTGGCCACCGTCATCGGCGGCGGCATCTCGGCCATCGGCGGCATGGTCTACATCATGACCATCGCCGGCTGCGTGTGGAACCACGAGGGCCTCTCCGGCGAGGGCTGGCTGGCCGTGGCGCTGGTCATCTTCTGCCTGTGGCGGCCCCTCAACGCCATCTGGGGCTCCATCCTCTTCGGCGCCCTCATGATCCTCTACATGCGCCTTCAGCTCCCCTTTATCCCCAGCCAGCTCTACAAAATCCTGCCCTATGTGGTCACCGTCATCGTTCTGGTGGCCGTCAGCATGCGCAAGAAGCGGGAAAATCAACCTCCTGCGTCCCTGGGCAACGCTTACTTCAGAGAAGACAGATAAGGAAACGAGAAAGCGGTCCGCCAATCGGCGGACCGCTTCGTTTTTATAGCGGTACTGCGCTGTTTGTGGGGCGCGACGTCGTCGGGGCAAAGTCCGCACCGCTCACCCCGGCCTGACGGCCAGGTCTCGCTTCGCTCCCTTGCCCCTCCTCTCCCCAGAAAAGCGCTGCGCGCTTTCCCGGGGCCCCTGATTGCGCTCCAAACCACGCCCCGGACCATGAACCATTCTGTGATGTGCAAGGACGGGGGAGACGGTTCAAAACCCGTTTCGCTTCCCTGCTGGAAAAAGAACGGTTTTTGGAATCCAAAGAAAAAGGGGCTCCCGTGCGGGTTGAGTGGCTCCAAATAGGAATCCGGCGGCCCGTCTTTACGCCCCCGCTGTGGACCAGCACCGTCCACAGGTGACTCCGCCGGTGGAACAGGGACAAGCCGTGGTTCTATCTCCACTTTTTTCGCCGCCTGCGCGGGTGGGTGTGGGGGCGTGGCGCCGCTGACTGGTATTACCTCTTCTGCGACGTGGTGTGGTTTGAAGAGTGGCCCTCAAAACCTCCCCCCCAATAGGTTGACAACTGTCTACCTCTGTGCTATGCTCCAGGTAGACAAATACTTACCAAGGAGGTGGAGCGTATGGAAGCGCCCATCAGTCTGACGGCGTCGGAGTGGCGGGTGATGGAGGCCCTGTGGGACCATGGCGGCCAGACCATCGCCCAGCTGACGGCGGCGCTGGAGGGGGAGACCGGGTGGGGCAAGCACACGGTGATCTCCTTCCTCAACCGCATGGAGAAGAAGGGGGCGGTGACCTACCACGAAGAGGGCCGGGCCAGGGTGTACGAGCCCGCCTGTCCCCGGCAGGAGGCCCGGCGGCAGGAGGCCCAGCGCTTTCTGGACCGGGTCTTTGCGGGGAGCCTGGGCGGTCTGGTGAGCACCATGGTGGACGCCAAAGGGCTCTCCGAGGAGGACGTCCGCACCCTCATGGACATCCTGGACCGGGCGGAAGGGGGGAGCGGCCGTGACCGTCCCTGAGCACCTGCTGTGGGCCACGGCGGTGATCCTGGCCGTGCTCCTCCTGCGCCATACCCTGGGGCGGCGCATCCCCGCCCTGGGCCGGTACGCCCTGTGGCTGCTGGTGGCCCTGCGCCTGCTGGTGCCGGGTCGGCTGGCGGTGTGGCCCGCCCGGTTGGCGGAGGAGCTGGCCCCCACGCCGGTGGCCCAGACCGTGCAGACCCTGCCGGAGGAACAGCCGGAGGGGGAGAGTGCCCCGGCCCAGACCTACACGCCGCCGGAGACGGTGGAGACCGCCCCCGCCCTTACTGTGGGGCAGGTGTGTTTTGCCCTGTGGCTCACCGGCGCCGCCGCCGTGGGAGGCTGGTTCCTGGTGGGGAATGTGCGGCTCTACCGCCGCCTGCGCCGGGACCGGGTCCCCTGTGCCCGGCCGGACGGTTCCGTTCCGGTGCCGGTGTATGTGGTGGCGGACCTGCCGGGACCCTGCCTGGCGGGGCTCTTCCGCCCGGCCATCTATTTACCGCCCAGCGTGGCCGACGACCCCGCGGCCTGCCGCCACGCCCTCACCCACGAGCTGTGCCACCGCGCCCACGGGGACAATTTCTGGGCTCTCCTCCGGGGGATCTGCCTCACCCTGTGGTGGTTCCACCCCCTGGTGTGGGCGGCCGCCGTCCTCTCCCGCCGGGACTGTGAATTGGCCTGTGACGCGGCGGCGGTCAAACGCCTGGGGGCCGGGGAGTGCATCCCCTACGGCCGCACCCTGGTGGCCCTGGCCGCCCAGGCCGCCCACCCCGGCGGGCTCCTCCTCTCCGCCACCTCCATGGGGGCGGGGAAACAAGAACTGATGGAAAGGGTGACCTCTATGACAAGCCCCAAAAAGATCTCCAGGCTGGCGGTGGCCCTGACCCTGGCCCTGTCCCTGCTGGTGGGGACAGCGGCTTTCACCACCGCCGCCCAGAGCGGCAACGACTACCTGCCCCGGCAGGTCCGGCCCGATCCCGGCCTCACCGCGGCCGCCCTGGACCCCACCGCCGTCACCATCCCCGATTTCGACTGGACCGGCGGCCGGCGCTCCTATGAGGCCGAGGTCCTCATCCGCTGGATGTCGGCCTACGGCCAGCAGTTCTACGCCCTCCCGGAGGGGAACCCCTGGAAGGCCAGCGACGTGTGGGTGGTGCCCAATGTCTTTTACGGCAAGGGCAACGGTATCCTGGGGGGCGCCAGGGAGGACGACGGGGTCTACACCTATGTGGTGGACGATTCGAAAAACCGCTACGCCGACACCTGGGTGACCCTGGCCATCCAGCCCGCGGGGGGCATCCAGGCGGTGGAGCCCCTCTTCCGGGGTGGCGTCCCACGGGGCACCGGGAACTTCGCCGGCTATGTGCTCCTCCAGTACCATGTGAGTGTCATCTGTGAGGCCGGCGGAGACGGCCAGTGGCACGACCGGGGCAGCAGCCCCAGCTGGAACACCCTGCCGCCGGGAGACCCGGAAACCTGGACGACGGAGCAGCTGGCCATGTGGGCCAATAACCTGCCCTGGGACATGAATATCAACGTAAAGGACGATACGGCGGCCTCCCGCCAGGAGGCGGGGGAGACGTGGGCGGCGTGGTACGGCGAACACTTTCTCACCGCTCCCAACAACGGCCACCCCCTCAAGGCCGACGACGTCCGGGTGGGGAGCGTTACCCTCCTCAGCCAGACGGCAGACACCCTCTCCTTCCGGGTGGAGCTGGCCTTCCGGCCCATCTGGGGGACGGAGGGGGCCATGGCCTTCTGTACGGGTCAGTACGGCGCCGACGCCTGTGCCCTGGGTACGGGGGAACTGGAGGGGTACGTCACCCTCACCCTGTCCCTGACCCTGGAGCAGGACATCGGCCGCACCTCCCCCTGGATCTGGTGGACGGGCGTTCAGCCCGAGTAAACGAAAAACCGCGGCGGATGACAGCCATCCGCCGCGGTTTTGTCTTATCCTATTTGGAGGGGAGGAGGGACTTGAGCTTCAGGGCCTTGTCGATGTTGCCCTCCACCTTCAGTCTGCCCAGGAAGACCGCCCCCATGGGGTCAGACTGCCCGGAGGCGATTTTGAAGAGGGTCTCGGCCGAACAGGTGAAGAGGGCGTCCCGGTCCCGGTAGTCGTAGGGCTCCACGTGGAGCTGCCCGTCCTTTACCTCCAGATAAAAGGTGCCCTGGGCCTCCCCGGTGATGTTGAACTGGTAGGCCAGGTGCTCCCCGATGCCGCTGGCGTCGGCCTGAGAGAGGAGCTCTTTGACCTGGGCAAACATGGCGTCAAATGTCATTTGGCGTCCTCCTTCCTCATGCCACCGCCTGGAAGAGACTGGGCTGCTCCTCCGGCTGCTGATAGGCCTGGGCGGCCTGCTGGGCCCGGGTGGAAGTGCGGGTGGTGCCGCCGGAGACGTAGACCTTGCCGCACTCGGGACAGATGGCGGTGTGGAGGGTCACCGACTGGCTGACCACCTCCCGGCCATCCCGCTGTGCCTTAGACTGTTCCCGGGTCACGTGCTCCTGCTCATGGCTCCGGACGGAGGAAGCCGCCTGACTGGGGTCGATGTTGGTGGGAGTCTTGTAGGAGACGCCGGGGTCGTTGGAGCCGTCCTGGTACTTGCGCTCCTTACAGGTCTGGCACTCGCCCTCCGCCATGACCTCCTGGGCAGACTTGGTTTCCTGGACGGCGGTCTCCCCCTGAAGGGTGTCGGGGTCCACGTACTGGATGCGGCCCCGGACGGCCATCTCCACCGGGTCAGCCCCCTGGCGGGCCTCCGGGAGCCGGACCTCCCACTGGGGAGTCTCCCGCCGGACGGGGGCCACCTCCGGTACCGGCTGCATCGGCCCAGTTTGGGCGGGGGCCACGGGATCGACGGCCGCCGTGCCGGCGGCGCCGGGCTGCTGCACATAGACGGAGGCATAGGACCAGCCGTGGCTCAGCCCCACAGAACTCAAACCCATCATGTCTGCCACCCCTTTTCCTCTGTTGCGAGCCCGCGCGCGGCGGACCCTTCATCAGGATGATTGTACCTTATTTTCCCACAATGCTCAAGGGGAAAGGGCACCTTTTCCCGAAGTTCCCCAAAACAGCAAAAACCGGACGCCTGCTCCTGACGTCCGGCCCCTGCCAAAAGGAAAGAGGATACAATGAAATGAAAAGAAACTGTCTCTTGCGAGTATTATAGTACCGTAGACTTGTTAACAATCAAATCCTGAATTGTTACAAGAAGATTAAATCTTCCCAATTTGCTGTAAAGTTCGTGTAATCTGGGGAAAAAAGAAAAAGAGCGGCGGTAATGCCCGTCGCTCTCTTCCCGGATCGGAGGATAGAATGAAAAGAAGAATCGTCTCTTGCTGATTGTGATGATACCAGCAGATTGTTACAAAAGAAGGCCACAGATGTTACAAATCTGTGAAACATCACCGAAGGGCCTCAAAGAAGCGCCGCAGGAGGGCGGCGCAGGGTTCCTTCAGGATGCCGCCATAGACCCGGGGGTGGTGGTTGAAGTCCTCCATGAAGAGGTTGAGGACGGAGCCGCAGCAGCCCGCCTTTTCGTCCTTGGCGCCGTAGTACACCCGGTCGATGCGGGAGTTGACGATGGCCCCGGCGCACATGGGGCAGGGCTCCAGGGTGACGTAGAGGGAGCAGCCGTGGAGGTTCCAGCCCCCCCGATGGGCGCAGGCCGCCCGGATGGCCTCCACCTCGGCGTGGGCCAGGGCGTCGCCGTTGGCCTCCCGACGGTTCCAGCCCTCCCCGATGATGGCGCCGTCCCGGTCGGCCACCACGCAGCCCACCGGCACGTCCCCTGTCTCCAGGGCCTTCTGGGCCAGCTCCAGGGCCCGGGTCATATACTGTTCCGGCGTCATGGGACGCCCCCTTTCTGCGGTCCGGGCTTGTATTTCGGGCCGGGACCGGGTATGATGGACGCAGAGGGGCAAAGGAGCCCCCGCGCAAAGGAGAAAAACATGAAAGATATTCTGCTCTTTTATCTGCCCGGCTGCCCCCACTGCAAGCTGGCCCTCCGGTTCCAGGAGGAGCTGCTGGCGGAGCATCCGGAGTGGAAGGACATCCCCTTCAAGATGGTGGACGAGGCCAAGGAGGCCGCCCTGGCCGACACCTACGACTACTATTATGTGCCCACCTACTACGTGGACGGCAAGAAGGTCCACGAGGGCCACGCCGAGAAGGCCGACGTGGAGAAGGTTTTCCGTCTGGCGGCGGAGGGCTAACCGGGGGTGTCCACGTCCACCAGCTCGGCGGGGTCTCCCACCTCCGTGAGGGTGAGGAGGTCCCGGTGGGCCCGGATGACGGCGCTGCCGCCGGTGTCGCCGCTGAGGGCCATGAGCTCGGGGTAGAGGGCCTTGGGAAAGACCACCGGGTTCCCCTTTTTCCCCTGGAAGCCCAGGGCGTGGATGCGGTCCGGTGACTCCTGGAAGGCATTTAACAACTTGATAATACTATCCGTAGTCAAATTTGGCTGGTCACAGACGGCAAACAGGGCGCCGTCACTGTGCCACGCCGCCTGAAGCCCCAGACGGATGCCCGCTGCCACCCCTTCCCAGGGGTGGCAGTTTTGTATGGGCAGATAGCCCGCCTTGGCGGCGTCGGCCAGGATCTGGCCGTACTGGCTGGTGACCACCGCCGGGGAGAAGAGGGCGGGAGGCAGGGCGGCAAAGGCCCGGCGGTAGAGGGGCATTCCCTCCCAGAGGGTGAGGAGCTTGTTGCCGCCGTACCGTCGGCCAAAGCCGGAGGCCAGCAGGATGCAGGCGATCTTCATTTGGACCTCCTTTCGGGGAAGCATATTGTCTGTGGGGCGCGGCTTCCTAGACGCGCCAAACCACACCCCGAACCATGAACCATTCTATTATGTGAAAGGACGGGGGAGACGGCTCAAAACCCGTTTCTTTTTCCCTGCTGGAAAAAGAACGGTTTTTGGAATCCAAAGAAAAAGGGGCTTCTAAAAGGGTTGAGTGGTTCCAAATAGGAATCCGGCGGCCCGTCTTTACGCCCCCATTGAGCACCAGCCCCGTCCACAGGTGACTCCGCCGGTGGAACAGGGACAAGCTGTGGTCCTATCCGCAGTTTTTTCGCCGCCTGCGTGGGTGGGTGTCGGGATGTGGTGGCGCTGCCTGGGATTCCCGTTGCTGCGGCGCAGGTTGGTTATCCACCATAGCCTTCCCCTGGGGGTCAGACTGTCCGGTGGACAGTCTGAAGAAATCACGTCTTCCTTAGCCCGTGGTGGCATTTGCGAAGCAAATGACGGATGAGGGGAAACCTTTAGATGCAGGCAGCGCGGAGGCCGTGACTCCCTCCGTTACCGCCAGAACTGGCTCTTTCCCCGGTGGACAAACTGACCCTGACCCTCCAGGACCACCTTGCCGTCCCGGGCGGCCAGCTGACCGCTGAGAAAGACGACCTCGGGTTTGCCGGTGAGGGTCATGCCCTCGTAGGGGGTGTAGTCCACCGCCTGGACCTGGTCCCTGGCGGTGATGGTCCAGGTGCGGGCGGGGTCGAAAATGACTACGTCGGCGTCGCTGCCCACGGCCAGGCAGCCCTTCCGGGGCCACATGCCGAAGAGCTTGGCGGGCTGCTCCGCCAGGAGCCGCACCAGGTCGCTGACCGTCATCCGGCCCTGACCCACCCCGAAGTGGTACATGAGGGCGGGGCGGTGCTCCACCCCGGGCAGGCCGTTGGGGATTTTGGAAAAGTCCTCCCGGCCCAGCTCCTTCACCCCGTGGAAGTCAAAGGAGCAGTGGTCGGTGCCCATGGTGTCGATGTCCCCGGCGGCGATGCCCTCCCACAGGGCACACTGATCGTCCTTGCTCCGGGCGGGAGGCGAGAAGACGTACTTGGCCCCCTCGAAGTCGGGGAGGTCATAGAGACTGTCGTCCAGGAGGAGGTACTGGGGGCAGGTCTCCACGTAGAGCTTCTGGCCTCTCGAGCGGGCGGCCCGGACGGCCTCCAGGCCCCGGCGGGTGGAGAGGTGGACGATGTTCACCGGCGCCCCCGCCAGCTCGGCGATGGAGAGATAACGGCTCACCGCCTCGGCCTCCACCAGGGGGGGACGGGACAGGGGGTGGGCCTGGGTGCCCAGGTTGCCCGCCGCCTTCTGGGCGGCAATGCCCTTGGTCACCAGGTCGCCGTTTTCGCAGTGGCAGCCCACCACGGCCCCCTCCGCCGCCGTGGCCTTCAGGACCTCATAGATGACCCCGTCGGAGAGGCGCAGGTTGTCGTAGGCCATGTAGACCTTGTAGGAGGTGACCCCGGCGGCGGTCATGTCCTTCAGCTCGGCCTGGATACGGGGGTCCCAGTCCTTGATGGTCATGTGGAAGCCGTAGTGGCAGCTGGCCACCCCGTCGGTCCGTTTGTGCCAGGTCTCCAGGGCGGAGGCCAGGGAGCAGCCCCGCTGGGATTCGGCAAAGTCCAGCACGGTGGTGGTGCCCCCGGCCAGGGCGGCCATGGAGCCCGTCCGCCAGTCGTCGGCGGTCTCGTTGGGCAGGCCCTTGTTCATCTCGAAGTGGGTGTGGGTGTCGATGAAGCCGGGGAAGACCAGCTTCCCGGCGGCCTCCACCACCTGGGAATCCCCGGCGGGCAGGTCGGGACCGATCTGGACGATCTTGCCGCCGTCCATGCGCAGGTCGGCCTGGACGGGGCCCTCGGGCAGCACCAGGGTGCCCTTCCGGATGAGGATAGACATAGGATAACCTCCTTTTCATATGAACAAAAACGGGCTCCCATCCTGACTGTGCCGTCAAAATGGAAGCCCGTGCGCGCGGCACTTCGTTACAGCTTCTCGGAAAACATTCAGCGGAAGATGGCCCACAGCACCACCGGGATCACCAGCTTCAGCACGGAGGAGACCACCTCCATGGCGGTGAAGTAGGCCATGGCCTTCTGGGCGCTGCCGGTGTTCTGGACGAAGGCGTCCAGGGTGTTCTGGAAACTCTGCTCCTTCTTATGCTGACCGGAGAGGACGTCGCTGAGGACCCGGATGAGGGAGTAGACCAGCAGGGCCAGCCACACCATAAAGACCACGGTCCGGGTGAGGGAGCCGCCGTCGCCGGCGATGAAGAGGGCGAAGGTGAGGGCCAGGGCCAGGACGGTGACGACGGGGTAGAGAAGGGCGGCGGTTCTGGCCGCCCGGGAGACGGGAGCCGTGGACATGGGCAAAACCTCTCTTTTCTCAGTTTGTGGTCAGGGGTGGATGTTCCGCGCGTCGAAGGCGGAGAGCAGGGCGTCCAGGTCGGGGCGGACCAGCATGGGCTCTCCGGCGGCCTTGATGCCGTTGGCCACGTCCTTGAGGCCGTTGCCCGTGACGATGCTCACCACGGTGGCGTCCGGGTCGATGAGCCCCAGCTCCAGGGCCTTTTTCACCCCGGCGGTGCCGGTGACTCCGGCGGGCTCGCCAAAGACCCCCTGGGTCCGGCCCAGAAGGCGCATGGCCTCCAGAATCTCCTCGTCGGACACGTTGACGGCGATGCCCTTGGATTCCCGGACGGCGTTCAGGGCCTTGTCGGCGTTCCGGGGCACCCCCACGGCGATGGAGTCGGCCAGGGTGTTCTCCTCCATGGGCGAGCAGGGCTCCCCGGTCTGGAGGGCCCGGTTCAGGGGGCAGCAGCCCTCCGCCTGGGTGGAAATGAGCTTGGGCAGGCGGTCGATGAAGCCGGTCTCGTAGAGGTCCATGAACCCCTTCCACACCCCGGCGATGGTGCAGCCGTCCCCCACGGAGAGGGCCACATAGTCGGGGACCTGCCAGTGGAGCTGCTCCATAAGCTCGAAGGTCACCGTCTTTTTGCCCTCGGAGAGGTAGGGGTTGATGGCGGCGTTGCGGTTGTACCAGCCCCAGCGGTCGATGGCGGCTTTGGAGAGGGCGAAGGTGTCCTCATAGGAGCCGTCCACGCTGATGACGGTGGCGCCGAAGATCATGAGCTGGGCCACCTTGCCCTTGGGGGCCCGGCTGGGGACGAAGATGTAGGTGGCCAGCCCCGCCGCCGCCGCGTTGCCCGCCAGGGAGGAGGCGGCGTTGCCGGTGGAGGAGCAGGCGATGGTGTCCGCCCCGGCCTCCCGGGCCTTGACCACCGCCATGGCGGAGGCCCGGTCCTTCAGGGAGGCGGTGGGGTTCTGGCCGTCGTCCTTGATGTAGAGGGTCTTGAGGCCCATGACCCCGGCGAGCCGGTCGGCCTTGTAGAGAGGGGACCAGCCCACCCGCAGGGGTGGGGCGGGGGAGTCCTCCTCCACCGGCAGGAAGGGCCGGTACCGCCACATGGAGTAGTCGTGGTTTTGCTCCAGATCGGCGGGGGAAAAGTGGTCCCGGATGGCGGAATACGAATACTGAATGTCTAATATACCGCCGCATTTACAGGTTGTGATCGTTGGAAGGGCCTCGTACTCCGCGCCGCAGCGGGTACACTTGGCGCCCAGGACGTATTTCATGGGACACCTCCTTACAGGCTCTTCAGGACGCCGCTTTCCTCGTTGAAGGCGTTGATGAGCTCGTCCAGGGCGTCGGCCTGGTGGTGGACGGCGTCCCAGGTGTGCTCGGTGTCGTACCAGAGGGCGTCCAGTTCCTCCACGGTGCGGCCCTGCTGCTCCACCCAGGTGTAGTATTTGAGGTTGTGGACCCGCTTCCGGGCGGGGTAGGTGAGCTCCTCCATGGAGTCGGTCCGCAGGCCCAGCATGTGGAGGTTGTGGTCCACCGCCGCCGCCTTGGCGTCGTAGGGACCGTACTCCTCGGCCAACTCCTGGATGCGGGAGCCGTACATGTCGGCGGAGTCGGTGAGGACGGTGAAGATGAGGTCCTTGCCGGTGAACTCGTAGTACTTGGCCATCTTGATGCAGCAGAGCACGTTGGCGATGCCGCTGATGCCCAGCCAGGAGAGCTTGGAGAGGGTCTCGTCGTCCACCCCGGCCTCCTCCTTGAGGTAGCGAAGGCCCGCGGGGTCGTTGAAGAGCCGCAGCAGCCGCTGGGAGTCCTCGTCGTCGATGGCGATGACCATGTCGGTGTTCTTCACGTCATGGATCCAGGGCACGTGCTTGTCGCCGATGCCCTCGATGCGGTGGCCGCCGAAGCCGTTGTTGAGGAGGGTGGGGCACTGGAGGGCCTCGCCCACGGCCAGCTTCATGGTGGGGTAGACCTCCTTGAGGTAGTCGCCGCAGCCGATGGTACCGGCGGAGCCGGAGGTGAAGCAGGCGCCCGCCATGTGGTCGCCGGGGCCTTTCAGGTGCTCAAAGACGGTGGCGATGGCGTCGCCGGTGACCTGATAGTGCCAGAGGTGGTTGCCCATCTCCTCGAACTGGTTGAAGACCATCATGTGGGGCTGTTGTTTCAGCTCGTTGGCCTTGTCGAAGATCTCCTTCACGTTGGACTCGCAGCCGGGGGTGGCGATGACCTCGCCGGCGATGGACTTGAGCCAGTCGAAGCGCTCCCGGCTCATACCCTCGGGGAGGATGGCCACCGAGTCCACCGCCAGCAGCTTGGAGTTGAAGGCGCCGCCCCGGCAGTAGTTGCCGGTGGAGGGCCAGACGGCGTGGTCGGCGGTGGCGTCGAACTGGCCGGTGACCAGCCGGGGCACCAGGCAGCCGTAGGCGGCCCCCACTTTGTGGCAGCCGGTGGGGAACCACTTGCCCACCAGGCAGACGATGCGGGCGGGGACGCCGGTGAGGGCGGAGGGCAGCTCGATGTAGTTGGGCACTTCCTGGTAGAGGCCGCCGGAGGCCTTGGCCTCGTTCTTCCAGGTGATGCGGAAGAGGTTGAGGGGGTCCACATCCCACAGGCCCACGTGGCGCAGCCGGTCCTGGATCTTGCCGGGCACGGTCTCCGGGTGCTTCATCTGCTGGTAGGTGGGGATGACCACCCGGTTTTCCCGGGCTTTCTGGATGTTCCGGGCCAGGGCGTCGGGGTGGAGGGTGAGATCGATCATGACAAAAAGCCTCCTTCGTCGTGGGCGGCCGCCGGCCGTCCCGGGTGATGTTGGTGACTCCATCATAACATACCAAGGGGAGAAATCAAGGGGAAAGGTCAAACTTTGGATGGCGGCGGAAAAACATTGACAAGGCGGCGGGGCGTGGTATGATGGGAGTAAGAATGACAATGGAGAGGGGGAGAGCGCCATGGGCAGACGGATCGTGGCCGCCATTGGGGGCAACGCTTTGGGGGCGACCCTGCCGGAGCAGCGCCGGGCGGCGGAGGAGACGGCCAAGGTGCTCTCCGGGCTCATCCAGGGGGGCGACCAGGTGGTGCTGGTCCACGGCAGCGGACCCCAGATCGGCCTCATCAGCGCCGCTATGACCGGCCTCTCCCGCACCGACTCCGACCACCCCATGGCGCCCCTGTCGGTGTGTACCGCCATGGCCCAGGGCTACATCGGCTACGACCTCCAGAACACCCTGGGGGAGGAGCTCCTCCGCCGGGGTCTGCACCGGCCGGTGGTCACCCTCCTCACCCAGGTGGAGGTGGACCCGGCCGATCCCGCCTTCGACCATCCGGACAAGCCCATCGGGGCCTTCCTCACTCAGGCCGAGGCCCAGGAGATGGCCCGCCGGGGGAACCCGGTGATGGAGGACGCCGGCCGGGGCTGGCGGCGGGCGGTGGCCTCTCCCCGCCCCAAGCGGGTGGTGGAGCTGGAGAGCATCCGCACCCTGCTGGACCACGGCACCGTGGTGGTGGCCGGGGGCGGAGGGGGCATCCCCGTGGCCGCCCGGGGGAACGCCCTCAAAGGGGTGGGAGCCGTGGTGGACAAGGACTTCACCGCCGCCCTCCTGGCCCGGGAGCTGGACGCCCAGGTCCTTCTCATCCTCACCGGCGTGGCCGGGGTGGCCGTCCACTACGGAAAGCCCAACCAGCGCCAGCTCACCCACATGACGGTACCGGTGGCCCGGGAGTACCTGGCCCGGGGGGAGTTCGCCGCCGGGTCTATGGGGCCCAAGGTGGCCGCCGGGGCGGAGTTTGCCCAGTCGGGACCGGGCCGGCGCTGCGTCATCACCGATCTGGAGCATGCCGCCGACGCCCTCCGGGGCCAGGCGGGTACCACCATCGGATGACTCTCGAACATGCAGGCATGTTCTCGAAAGGGCTGCAGCCCGCTGCAGCGCACTCGCTGCGCTCGCACGTTTGCGGGCTGAGAAGTGTTTTTCCCCAGGCGCATGTCCCGGGGAAAAACAGATTTCACTTGATTCTGCCGTCTGCGGACGGCAGAACTCTGCGAGGCTCTCTGCGGAGGCCTCATCCTGCGATTTGCTTCCAAAGAGGGAAGGCGATTGTGCCTTTCCTCTTTCTTTTTCAGCACAATTGAGATATAATGCCCATGATAGGAGGTGTACTTTTGTGGAAATTGGAAGAAGCATCCACCGGGTGGACGCCCTGGACAAGGTGACCGGCCGGGCGAAATATACCGACGATCTCCGGGGCCAGGGGGTCCTGGTGGCCAGAATCCTCCACAGCACCATCGCCAACGGCGTGGTGAAGGACATGGACCTCACCGAGGCCCGCAAGGTGCCCGGTGTGGTGAAGATCCTCACCTGCTTTGACGTTCCCGACATTCAGTTCCCCACCCCGGGCCACCCCTGGAGCGTGGAGGCCGCCCATCAGGACGTGGCTGACCGGAAGCTCCTGGCCCGGCGGGTGCGCATCTACGGGGAGGATATCGCCGTGGTGGTGGCGGAGGACGAGATCGCCGCCGAGCACGCCCTGAAGGCCATCAAGGTGACCTATGAGGAGTACCCCGTCTACACCGACCCGGAGGCGGCCATGGCACCGGGGGCGGTGGCCATCCACGACGAGCACCCGGACAACATCCTCCGGCATACCTGCTTTGATGTTCTGACCCCGGGTGCCGGCGGGCGGGGGGTGGACGAGGTCTTTGCCGACCCGGCCTACCGCCACTTTGAGGCCCACATCGACAGCCAGGCCGTCCAGCACTGCCACATCGAGAACCCGGTGTCCTACGCCTGGATGGAGGGGGACCGGATCGTGGTGGTGTCGTCCACCCAGATCCCCCACATCGTCCGCCGGGTCATCGGCCAGGCCCTGGGCATCGGCTGGGGTCAGATCCGGGTCATCAAGCCCTACATCGGCGGCGGCTTCGGCAACAAGCAGGAGGTCCTCTACGAGCCCCTCAACGCCTGGATCACCACCCAGATCGGCGGGCGGAAGGTGAAGCTGGAGCTCACCCGGGAGGAGACCTTCCAGAACACCCGCTCCCGCCACGCCATCCACTTCGACGTGAAGGCCGCCGTGGACCCGGCGTCCATGCGTCTCATGGCCCGTACCTGCCGGGCGGTGAGCAACCAGGGCGGCTACGCCTCCCACGGCCACTCCATCGTGGCCAACGCCGTCACCGGCTTCCGCCAGACCTACCCCGACGCCTTCGCCCACCGGTCCGACGCCTACACCGTCTACACCAACCTGGGCTCCACCGGCGCCATGCGGGGCTACGGCATCCCCCAGTGCAACTTCGCCGGAGAGTGCTTCATGGACGACATTGCCCGGGAAATGGGTTGGGACCCCATCGCCTTCCGGCTCAAGAACATCATGCCCCTGGGCTACGTGGACCCCACCAACGGCATCACCTGCCACTCCACGGGCCTGGCCGAGTGCATCCGCAAGGGGGCCGAGTTCATGGACTGGGAGAAACTCCGGGCGGAGTACGCCAAGCCCCAGACGGGGCCCATCCGCCGGGGCATCGGCATGGCCGTCTTTTCCTACAAGACCGGCGTGTGGCCCATCTCCCTGGAGACGGCCTCCGCCCGGGTCATCCTCAATCAGGACGGCACCGTCCAGCTCCAGCTGGGCGCCACCGAGATCGGCCAGGGCGGCGACACCGTCTTTTCCCAGATGTGCGCCCAGGCCATCGGCATCCCCACCGAGGATGTACATATCGTCTCCTTCCAGGACACCGACACCGCCCCCTTCGATACCGGCGCCTACGCCTCCCGGCAGACCTACGTCACCGGCAAGGCCATCAAGAAGGCGGGGGAGTCCTTCAAGGCCAAGGTGCTGGACTTCGCCGCCGGCCTCACCAACCTGGACCGGGGCAACCTGGATATCCGGGGCCGGGACGTGGTGAGCACGGTCAGCGGCGAGGCGGTGCTCAGCCTGGCCGACCTGGCCATGGAGGCCTTCTACTCCCTGAGCCACTGCGAGCACATCACCGCCGAGGAGACCGTCCAGTGCAAGAACAACACCTTCGCCTTCGGCGCCTGCTTCGCCGAGGTGGAGGTGGATATCCCCGTGGGCAAGATCAAAGTGCTGCGTATCGTCAACGTCCACGACTCGGGCAGGCTCATCAACCCCAAGCTGGCCGAGGCCCAGGTCCACGGCGGCATGAGCATGGGTTTGGGCTACGCCCTCAGCGAGGAGATGAAGTACGACGACAAGGGCCGCCTCCTCAACGGAAACCTCCTGGACTACAAGCTGCCCACCGCCATGGACCACCCGGAGCTCCACGCCCTCTTCGTGGAGACCGACGACCCCTCCGGCCCCTTCGGAAACAAGGCCCTGGGGGAGCCGCCCGCCATCCCGGTGGCGGGGGCCGTGCGGAACGCCGTCCTCCAGGCCACCGGCGTGGCCATCCACCGGCTGCCCATGAATCCCCAGCGCATGGTGGAGGCCTTCACCGGAGCCGGACTCATCGAAAAGGGGGAATGAGCCATGTATGACCTGACATCCATCTACCGGGCCTCGTCGGTGGCCGACGCCATCGCCGCCCTGGAAAAGGACCCCCAGGCGGTGGTCATCGCCGGAGGCTCCGACGTACTCATTAAAATCAGGGAAGGCAAGCTGGCGGGCTGCCGGCTGGTGTCCATCCACGGCCTGGACGCCGAATTGGCCGGGGTGAAGGCCCTGGAGAACGGCGATCTGGCCATCGGGCCCCTCACCACCTTCCACAATGTGACCTTCGATCCCCTCATCCGCTCCCACGTCCCCGTGCTGGGGGAGGCCGCCGACATGGCCGGCGGGCCTCAGCTCCGGGCGGTGGGCACCATCGGCGGCAACGTGTGTAACGGCGTCACCTCCGCCGACACCGCTTCCACCCTCATGGCCTTCGGTGCACAGATGCACGTCCAGGGTCCCGACGGCTGGCGGGTGGTGCCCATCGACGCGTGGTACAAGGGAGTGGGCAAGGTGGACCTGCGGCCCGCCGAGCTCCTGTGCCGCATCGTCATCCCCAAGGAGAATTTTGAGGGCTGGACCGGCCACTACATCAAATACGCCCAGCGCAACGCCATGGACATCGCCACCCTGGGGGTGAGCTGCCTGGTGAAGCTGTCGGCGGACAAGACCGTCTGTGAGGACGTGCGCCTGGCCTTCGGCGTGGCGGCCCCCACCCCCATCCGCTCCCACACCGCCGAGGACGGGGTCCGGGGTCTCACCGTGGCCCAGGCGGCGGAGCAGATCGGGGAGCTGGCCCTCCAGGACATCAATCCCCGGACCAGCTGGCGGGCCTCCAAGGAGTTCCGGGTCCAGCTGGTGAAGGAGCTCTCCGGCCGCGCCCTCCTGGAGGCGGCCCGGAAGGGAGGTGCTCAGATATGATGGAAATTCTGCACTGCACCGTCAACGGCAAGCCGGTGGAGGTGGGTTACGACCTGCGGGAGTCCCTGCTGGACACCCTCCGGGACCGATTAGGGCTGACCAGCGTGAAGCGGGGCTGCGAGGTGGGGGAGTGCGGCGCCTGCACCGTCCTGGTGGACGGGGTGGCCATCGACTCCTGCATCTACCTCACCGCCTGGTGCGAGGGCAAGCACATCCTCACCGTGGAGGGCCTCCAGGGTGAGAACGGCGAACTCAACCCCATCCAGAAGGCCTTCATTGAGGAGGCCGCCGTTCAGTGCGGCTTCTGCACCCCCGGCATCATCATGTCGGCGGTGGAGATCGTGGGTTCGGGCAAGCAGTACACCCGGGAGGAGCTGCGCAAGCTCATCTCGGGGCACCTGTGCCGCTGCACCGGCTACCAGAACATCCTTAACGCCGTGGAGCGGGCCGTCAACGAGTGCCACAAAGTCGTCGGCAAGCCTACTTTTTCTTGAAAGAAAAAGTAGGCAAAAAGAACTTTGGTATCGCTCCGGACGTGGAACGCATCCGGCGTCTGCGCCCGGTCACGGGAGGAAGGGCGGAGACGGAGCGGTAAAAAAACTTTGAACACCATAGGATAAAATCAGCGGGCGCTGCCGACCGGCAGCGCCCGCATTTTTTGTCAGTTCCACATGGGGAAGGTCTGCGGGTGGCCTCGCAAACCACCCAGCGCCGCAGCAAAAAACCAGTCAGCGCCACCACGTCCCGATACCGACCCACGCAGGCGGCGAAAAAATGTGGGATAGAACCACAAGTTTTCCCTGTTCCGCCGAGGTAGTCTACCGTAGACGGGGCTGGACCTCTATGGGGGCGTAAAGCCGGGCCGCCGGATTCCTATTTGGAGCCACTCAACCCGCTCGGGAGCCCCTTTTTCTTTGGATTCCAAAAACCGTTCTTTTTCCAGCAGGGAAAAAGAAACGGGTTTTGAAAGCGTCTCTCCCGTCCTTAAACGTAGCAGAAAGAAAACGAAGCGTAAACCATGCTTAAAGTCCCCCCTCATCCGGCGGCTTACGCCGCCACCACGGGTTAAGGAAGAAGTCATTTCTTCTGACTGTCCACCGGACAGTCAGACCCCCAGGGGAAGGCTTTTGGGCGGATGGTATCCGCCCCTACCCACATCACAAGGCCGATCTACCGTCCGCAAAACAGAAAAAACCGCCCCGGACCAGCGGTCCGGGGCGGCATAGAATCCCTTTCTGACAGTGGGCCTGAACTCAGGCGGTCATGTCCTTCAGGTCCTCGGCCACGGTGAAGTCGGCCTCGGTAGCGGCCTTGACGTCGTCCACGGTGAACTCGGGGTTGATCTCGGTCATGACGAGACCCTTGTCGGTGACCTCCATCACGCACATCTCGGTGATGATCTTGGTGATGCAGTGCACGGCGGTGTAGGGCAGGGTGCACTTCTTCAGGATCTTGGGCTTGCCCTTGGCGGTGTGCTCCATGGCCACGATGACGGTCTTGGCGCCCACCAGCAGGTCCATGGCGCCGCCCATGCCGGGCATCTTCTTGCCGGGGATGATCCAGTTGGACAGGGAGCCCTCCTGGTCCACTTCCAGGCCGCCCAGGATGGTGGCGTTGACGTGACCGCCGCGGATGAAGCCGAAGGAGGTGGCGGAGTCGATGTAGCAGCCGAACTTGGCAGCCTGGGCGGGAGCGCCGCCGGCGTCGGTCTTGTAGGAGGGCTCGGCATCGTCAGCGGTGGGCTTGGCGCCGGTGCCGATGATGCCGTTCTCGGACTGGAGGACCACATGCACGCCCTCGGGCAGATAAGCGGGGACCATGGTGGGCAGGCCGATGCCCAGGTTCACCACGTCGCCGTCCTTGAGCTCCTTGGCCACGCGCTTGGCAATGAAGCCTTTGATCTCAGACTTTTCCATTACAGCTTCCCTCCATCCACGATGTAGTTGACGAAAGCGCCGGAGGTGACGACGTTTTCAGGAGCGATGTCACCGATCTCCACCAGGTTGTCGGCCTCGGCGATAACCAGGTCGGCGGCGGTGGCCATAACGGTGTTGAAGTTGCGGGTGGTGCCCTTGTACCACATGTTGCCGAACTTGTCGATCATGTGGGCGTTGACCACGGCCACGTCGGCGTGGACAGGCTTCATGAGCAGGTAGTCCTTGCCGTCGATGGTCTGCTTGCCCAGGCAGAAGGGGGAGTCCTCCACGATGGTGCCCACACCGGTGGGGGTGAGCACGCCGCCCAGACCGGCGCCGGCGGCGCGGATCATCTCAGCCAGGGAACCCTGGGGGATGAGGTCGACGGTGAGGGTCTTGTCCACCATGCTCTGGGTGGCCACGTCGGGGGTCATACCCACGTGGGTCGCGATGACGTGCTTGACCTGGTGATTGTGGACCAGCTTGGCCATGCCGTAAAATTCTTCGCCATTGGGGCCGGTCGCCATGCCGCAGTCGTTGCCGATGATAGTGAAGTCCTTCTTGCCGCTGTTGGCCAGGGCTTCGATGATGTGATGGGCGCTGCCGCAGCCCAGGAAGCCGCCAAACATGATGGTTGCCCCGTCGGGGATCATGGCTACGGCTTCCTCCACGGAAATAATTTTAGCCACTGTTCGTTCCCTCCTAATAATAATGGCAAATAGTCCCGGCAGGGGACCCACGTTCCTGTCGGTACTATGATGCTCACTCGTATTCTAGCACTTTTTCCAGGCGGTGGCAACACCTATGCCCCCGCCAAAACCCAAAATACCGGGGTGATTTTGCAAAAAAACACCCATAAAAAAGGGCGGGATCTTTTGGAAAGATCCCGCCCGGAATTGTGATGGGGAAATGCGCATCCTCGTCCCATTGAGACGGCATATTGTCCGCCTGTGACGGACTCAGACCCGATTGCTCCTGCGCCAGATGCCCATCTTTTCGGCGTCCTGGATGAGCTGCTCCCGGAAATCCGGGTGGGCGATGGAGATGATCATCTCCGCCCGCTCCCAGGTGGTGGTCCCCTTCAGGTTCACCATGCCGTACTCTGTGACCAGGTAGTGGATGGTGGACCGGGGATCGGTGGCGATGGTGCCGGGGGTCAGGGTGGGCACGATGCGGCTCTTCAGGCTGCCGTCCTTGCCGGCGACGGTGGAGGACATGCAGATGAAGCTCTTGCCGCCCTTGGAGAGATAGGCCCCCATGACGAAATCCAGCTGACCGCCGGTGCCGGAGATGTGCTTGATGCCGGCGCTCTCGGCGTTGACCTGACCGAAGAGGTCCAGGTCGATGGCGTTGTTGATGGAGATGAAGTTGTCCAGCTGGGCGATGACCCGCACGTCGTTGGTGTAGTCCACCGGGGCGCCCAGCACCTCCGGGTTGCGGTCGATGTAGTCGTAGAGCTTCTGGGTGCCGGCGGCGAAGGCGTATACCTGCCGCCCCTTGTCCAGGTTCTTGCGGGCGCCGGTGATCTTGCCCGCTTTGGCAATGTCCACGAAGGCATCCACGTACATCTCGGTGTGGACGCCCAGATCCTTCAGATCGGATTGGGCGATCATGGCGCCGATGGTGTTGGGCATGCCGCCGATGCCCAGCTGGAGACAGGCCCCGTTGGGGATCTCCGGCACGATGAGCTCGGCCACGGCCCGGTCCACGTCGGTGGGGGCGCCGCCGGCGCCCAGCTGGGCCACCGGCGGGTTCTCACCCTCCACCACCATGTCCACGTCCTTGATGTTGATCTCGCTGCCCGTGAGGCCGATGCCCCAGGGCAGGTTCTTGTTGACCTCCACGATGACCACTTTGGCCTTGGCCAGCATGTCAGCGATATGGGAGGTCACCAGCCCGAAGTTGAAGTTGCCGTGGGCGTCCATGGGTGTGACCTGGAGCATGGCCACGTCCACCTGGAGGTCATCCCGGTAGAAGCGGGGCAGCTCGGAGTAGCGCATGGGGCTGAAGTAGCCCATACCCTTGGCCACGATCTTGCGGTCGATGCCGCTCATATGCCAGGAATTCCAGACGAAGTGCTCAGGAGCATCTTCCGCCTTTGCGATCTCCGGCATCCACATGGTGACGCCGCCCCGGACCTTCACATCCGTAAGCTCGTCCTTGCGTTCCGCCAGGGCCTTATCCAGGGCCACGGGATGGTTGGTACACCACCCGTAGTCCACCCAGTCCCCGGACTTGACCACCTTCACCGCCTCGGCGGCGGTGGTCAGCTTCTCTTCATACAGCTTTTGAACATCCATGGGTCACCTCAACTCAGGTCGGCCCGCGGCAATCAGCACTTCTCGAAGATGGTGGCAACGCCCATGCCGCCGCCGATGCACAGGGTGGCAAGGCCCTTCTTGGCCTCGGGGCGCTTGGCCATCTCGTGGAGCAGGGTGACGATGATGCGGGCGCCGGAGCAGCCGATGGGGTGGCCGATGGCGATGGCGCCGCCGTTCACGTTCAGCTTGCTCAGGTCGAAGCCCAGCTCACGGCCCACGGCCACGGACTGAGCGGCAAAGGCCTCGTTGGCCTCGATGAGGTCGATGTCGTCGATGGTCACGCCGGCCTTGGCCATGGCGTTGCGGGAGGCGGGCACGGGGCCCACGCCCATGATCTTGGGATCGACGCCGCCCTGGCCCCAGCCGATCAGCTTGGCCATGGGCTTCAGGCCGTACTTCTCCACGGCCTCGCCGGAGGCCACGATGATGGCGGCGGCGCCGTCGTTCAGGCCGGAGGCGTTGGCGGCGGTGACGCGCTGGACGTGCTTGCGGGCATCGGCCTCATGGATCTGGGTGGGCTGGAAGGTGTGGACGACCTGGTCCTCCACGCCCTCGGGACCCACGGGGAAGGCGCCCTTCAGCTTGGCCACGGACTCGGCGGTGGTGCCGGCCTTGGGGTACTCGTCCACCTTGAACTCCACCATTTCCTTCTTCTTCTTGACCATCACGGGGACGATCTCGTCGTTGAAGCGGCCGGACTCGATGGCGGCGCAGGCCTTCTGCTGGGAGGCGGCGGCGAACTCGTCCAGCTCCTGGCGGGTGATGCCCCAGATGTCGCAGATGTTCTCAGCGGTGGTGCCCATGTGGTAGTTGTTGTAGGCGTCCCACAGGCCGTCCTTAATCATGGTGTCGACGACCTTCTTGTCGCCCATGCGGGCGCCCCAGCGCTCGTCGGGAAGGGCGAAGGGAGCCTGAGACATGCTCTCGGTGCCGCCGGCCACGATGATGTCGGCGTCGCCGCAGATGATGGCGCGGGCAGCCTCCATGACGGACTTCATGCCGGAGCCGCAGACCATGTTAACGGTAAAGGCGGGAACGCTGTAGGGGATACCGGCCTTCACAGTGACCTGACGAGCGATGTTCTGGCCCAGGCCAGCGGTGAGCACGCCGCCGAAGATGACTTCGTCCACGTTCTCAGGAGCCACATTGGCGCGCTTGAGGGCTTCCTTTACAACAACGGCGCCCATATCCACGGCGGGGGTGTCCTTCAGGCTTCCGCCGAAAGAGCCAACAGCGGTGCGGCAGCAATTTACAATGTAGACATCTCTCATGGGTATCTGACCTCCAATTAAGTAAATTTTTTAGAGCTTGTGCTTTCCCATCCACTTGCTTCTGGGGAGTATTATATATGATTGTCCCCAAAAATGCAACCGCGAGGTGAGGGGAACCTCACAAATAAGTGCGTGATTACTGTATTTTCTCCCATTTTAAAAATCCGGAGACAAAGCTGTTCCAATGAGCGGAACATGTATTTGTGGAGAAGTTCCGATTGTCTTATGAACAGAACGAGTGGTCCTACCAATTAAAAAAAGGACCCCGGCCTCATTGGCCGGGGTCCGGAGGGAAATGAAATGTGTCTTGTGCTTAGGAGGCGGTAGGGGGCGGCGCAGCGGGGGCGGCGTAGTCCTCCACCAGCTTGGCGGAGAGCTTTAAGGGGTCCTCCCCCTTCTTGAGCCGGAGGGCCAGGTGGGGCTTTTCCCCGGCGGAGAAGAGGAGCCGGCCCCGGTAGGTCTGGCCGCCGCAGAGAGCGGAGACCTTGTTGAAGTCCACCTGGGAGAGGACGAAGAGGAGCCGCTCCCCCTTCTGGGCGATCTCGGAGATGCCGCACGCCGCGGCGGCGGCGCGGAGGAGGGCCACCGAGATAAGGTTGTTGACGGTGCGGGGCGGGTCGCCGTAGCGGTCGATGAGCTCATCCACCAGGTCGTCGGCGTCGTGCTCGCTGCGGATGCGGGCGATGCGGCGATAGAGGTCCATGCGCTGCTCGGGGGAGGGAACGTATTTGTCGGGGATGGAGGCGGCCACGGTGAGGTCGGCGGCGCACTCGGCGGGGAGCTGGGCGGTCTCGCCCTTCTCCTCCAGCACGGCCTCCTCCAGCAGCTTGAGGTACATGTCGTAGCCCACGCTCACCAGGAAGCCGGACTGCTCGGGGCCAAGCACGTTGCCGGCCCCCCGGATCTCCAGATCCCGCATGGCGATCTTGAAGCCGGAGCCGAACTCGGCGAACTCCCGGATGGCGGCCAGGCGCTTGGTCTGGACCTCGGTGAGGACCTTGCCCTTCCGGTAGGTCATATAGGCGAAGGCCCGCCGGGCGGAGCGGCCCACCCGTCCCCGGAGCTGGTGGAGCTGGGAGAGGCCCATCTTGTCGGCGTCCTCGATGATGAGGGTGTTGGCGTTGGGGATGTCGATGCCCGTCTCGATGATGGTGGTGCACACCAGGATGTCCACCTCGCCGTCGGTCATCTGGCTCATGACGTCGTTGATGGCCTCCTGGGTCATCTTGCCGTGGGCCACCGCCACCCGGGCGTCGGGCAGCATGGCCTGGATGCGTCCGGCGGTGCGGTCGATGGTCTCCACCCGGTTGTGGAGGTAGTAGACCTGGCCGCCCCGCTCCAGCTCCCGGCTCATGGCGTCCCGGAGCACCGACCAGTCGTGCTCCAGCACGTAGGTCTGCACCGGCTGCCGGTCCTGGGGGGGCTCCTCCAGGGTGGACATGTCCCGGATGCCCGAGAGGGCCATGTTGAGGGTGCGGGGGATGGGGGTGGCCGACAGGGTGAGCACGTCCACCTGCTTGGAGAGCTCCTTGAGCTTCTCCTTGTGGGCCACGCCGAAGCGCTGCTCCTCGTCCACCACCAGCAGCCCCAGGTCCTTGAACTGGACATCCTTGTTGAAGAGGCGGTGGGTGCCGATGAGGAGGTCCACCTTGCCCGCCTTCAGGTCCATGAGGGTCTGGCGCATCTGGGCCGGGGTGCGGAACCGGGAGACCACGTCGATCTCCACGGGGAACTTGGCGAACCGCCGCCGGGCGGAGAGGTAGTGCTGCCGGGCCAGGACGGTGGTGGGGGCCAGGATGGCGGCCTGTTTGCCGTCCAGGACGCACTTCATGATGGCCCGGAAGGCCACCTCGGTCTTGCCGTAGCCCACGTCGCCGCAGAGGAGCCGGTCCATGGGCTTGGCCGTCTCCATGTCCCGCTTGATGTCCTGGATGCACCGGAGCTGGTCGTCGGTCTCGGTGTACTCGAACTGGTCCTCAAACTCCTGCATCCAGGGAGAGTCGGGGGCGAAGGCGTAGCCGGGCAGCCGCTCCCGCTGGGCGTAGAGCTGGATGAGGCCCTTGGCCAGGTCCTGGACCGCCTTTTTGGCCCGGGTCTTGGTCTTTTCCCAGTCGGTGCCCCCCAGCTTGTTGAGCTTTTTGTGCTCGGTGTCGTCGCCGGAGCCGATATACTTGCTCACCAGGTCCAGCTGGGTGGCGGGGACGTAGAGGGTGTCGGAGCCGGCGTAGGCGATTTTGACATAGTCCTTCTGCACCCCGTCGGTGCTCATCTTCACCATGCCCACGTAGCGGCCGATGCCGTGGTGCTCGTGGACCACCAGGTCGCCGGGGGAGAGATCGGCGTAGGAGGCCAGCTTCTGGCGGCTGGAGTCCTTCTTGGTCCGCACCTTCCGGGCGGGGACGGCCCGGCCCTCGGTGAGGACGGCGGCAGAGGCGTCGGGGTACTCAAAGCCGGCGGAGAGGCCCCCCAGGCAGATGACGGCCTTGCCGGGGCCGGGGAGCTCGTGGAGCTGGAAGTCCACGGCGGTGCGGACCTTCTTCTCCCGGAGCATGGCCTGGAGGTCCAGGCACCGGCGCTCGGCGGAGGCCAGCACCACGGTGGCAAAGCCCGCCTTCTGGTAGTGTTCCAGGTCGGCGGCGGCGGTTTCCAGGCTGGCGCCGTAGGAGGGGAGCTGCTTGGTGAGCACGTCCAGCAGGGACTTGGGCCGCAGGGGGTAGGTGTTGGAGGTGAAGGTGTCCAGAAAGACCACGGGGTAGTCGGAGAGCCGGGCCATCAGCTCCTCAAAGGTGCGGACGAACCGGGCGATCTGTCCCGCCACCAGCCCCGACTCCAGCAGGGTTTTCACGTCCTCCTCCATGCGCCAGAGGTAGTTCCGGGCCCGCTCCGCTACCCGGGGGCTTTCGGCCAGACAGACCACCGCGTCCTCGGGCAGGTAGTCGGCCGCCGTGGCCAACTCGGGGTAGATGAGGGCCAGATAGCGGTCGGTGGCGGGGAAGGAGAGGCCCTGGGAGAGCCGTTCCCGGTCCTGGGAGAGGGTGGTGAGGAGGGCGGCGTGGTCCCCCTTGGAGCCCTTTACCTGGGAAATGAGGCCGTCCATGGCCTCAGTGAGACCCACATAGCCCCCGGGGGAGAGCTGGGGCAGCACCTCGGCCACCGGCAGGATGTCGCAGACCTGGCGGTTCTCTACCCGGCGCTGGGTGGCGGGGTCGAAGGTGCCCATGGCGTCGATCTCGTCCCCGAAGAACTCGCAGCGGACGGGCTCGGCGCAGGCGGGGGAGAAGAGGTCCAGGATGCCGCCCCGGAGGGCGAACTGGCCCACGCCCTCCACCTGGTCGCAGCGGACGTAGCCGGCGGCGGTGAGGCTCTCGGCCAGCTCATTGAGGTCGTGCACCTCCCCCACCCGCAGGGTGTAGACGGTCTGGAGGAGGAGGTGCTTGGGCAGGGTGCGCTGGAGGAGGGCCTCCGGGGTGGTGACCACCAGGGGCGGCTCGTCCTGGGCCAGGGTGCGGAGGGCGGCCAGGCGGCGGTGCTCCCACTGGCGGGAGACCACGGCGGCGTCGTGGAAGGTGAACTCCCGGCTGGGCAGGGTGAGGACAGGTTCTCCGGTGAAGGCGTGGAGGTCCTCGGCGAAGCGCTGGACCTCCCCCTCGTCGGGACACACCACCACCACCGGCCGGCCGGCCTTGACCCGGAGCCCGGCGGCAAAATGGGCGCGGTGGACCGCCGCCAGGCCGGACACGGCCGCCGGGCAGGCGCCCGAGTCCAGGGCGGTGAGCAGGGAGCCGAATTCCGGCACCCGGTCCAGGATGTGGAGAAGCTCTTTCATACGGTGCTCCTTTGGCGGTGGGTGGTGGGGATGAGGGGCGGTTTTGCGTGCTGGCGCGGCGGGGGGGGGCGCGCCGGCCCCCCCCCCCCCCGCCCCGCCTTTGCCTACTTTCGGCCATCCGAAAGTAGGCCGCCGGAGGCCGTTCTCTCATAAGGAAAAGAGAAACGTGGCGTGGCTTGGCGCAGATCAGGGGGCCCCGGGAAAGCGCGCAGCGCTTTTCTGGGGAGAGGAGGGGCAAGGGAGCAAAGCGAGACCTGGCCGTCAGGCCGGGGTGAGCGGTGCGGACTTTGCCCCGACGACGTCGCGCCCCACATAAAGGAAATACCATGCTGCCGGGCCGGGCGATCACCCGTTATATTGGTTCATGGCCTTGTCCACGCCCTCCCGGATGAGGCACTCGGCGGCGTCGGCGGCCTTTTTGACCGCCTCCTCCACCGCCTTCTTGTCCTCGCCCTGGAACTTACCCAGGACCCAGTCGGCCATGTCGTAGTCAGGGTGGGGCTTCTGGCCCACCCCCAGCCGGATGCGGAGGAACTGGTCGGTACCCAGGTGGGCGATGATGTTCTTGAGGCCGTTGTGGCCGCCGGCGGAGCCGGACCGGCGCACCCGGATCTTGCCGGGGGCCAGGGACACCTCGTCGGAGATCACCAGAATGTGCTCCGGCGGGATCTTGTAGAAGGCGGCGGCCTCATGGACGGCCTCGCCGGACAGGTTCATATAGGTCACCGGCTTCATGAGCAGGACCTTCTGGTCCCCCACGGTGATGGTGTTGGTGAGGGCCCGGAACTTCAGGCGCTGGACGGGGATGTTGTGTCGCTCGGCCAGCTCGTCGGCCACCATAAAGCCTACGTTGTGGCGGGTGTTTTCATACTGGTCGCCGGGGTTGCCCAGGCACACCAGCAGCCAGTCCACGCCGCCGCTCTTTTTGTTGAAAAGCATAGTACACCTCGCAGGGCCGCCGCCGGAAAAAAGACGGCAAACGGCCAAAGGGGGCAGAGCCTTGGCTCTGCCCCTAAAATCTTTGGTAAAGTCTCTGTTTGACGGCATCGGTTCCCCTCGGCCCATGGGTCACAGGGGCCGCAGTCGGAAGGATGGATCAGTTGAAGAGCTTGGAGACGGAGATCTCCTCGTAGATGCGCTCGATGGCCTCTGCGAACATCTCAGCCACGGAGAGATACTTAATCTTAGCACAATTCACTTCCGGACGGGCGGGAATGGTGTCGAGGAAGATGACCTCGTCCAGGACGCTGTCCTGGATGCGCTGGATGGCGGGGCCGGAGAGGACGCCGTGGGAGGCGCAGGCGGTGACGGACTTGGCGCCGCCGATCTCCACCAGGGCCTTGGCGGCGCCGCAGAGGGACCCGCCGGTGTCCACCATGTCGTCCAGGAGGATGACCCGCTTGTCGCGGACGTCGCCGATGATGTTCATGACCTCGGAGGAGTTGGCCTTCTGGCGGCGCTTATCCACGATGGCCAGAGGCATATCCAGCTTCTGGGCGAAGGCGCGGGCCCGGGCCACGGAGCCCACATCGGGGGAGACCACCATGACCTCGTCGTGGCAGTCCTTGTACTTCTCCATGAAGTGGTGGACGAAGATGGGGGAGCCCAGCAGATTGTCCACGGGGATGTCGAAGAAGCCCTGGATCTGGTTGGCGTGGAGGTCCATGGTCAGCACCCGGTCGGCGCCGGCGCGGGTGATGAGGTTGGCCACCAGCTTGGCGGAGATGGGGTCGCGGGGCTTGGTCTTGCGGTCCTGACGGGCGTAGCCGAAGTAGGGGACCACGGCGGTGATCCGGCCGGCGGAGGCCCGCTTCATGGCGTCGATCATGATGAGGAGCTCCATCAGATTGTCGTTGACCGGGGAGCAGGTGGACTGGACCACGAAAACGTCGGAGCCGCGGACGGTCTCGTAGATGGACACGGACTTCTCACCGTCGGAGAAGGTGCCCACCTCGGCGTTGCCCAGCTGGGTGCCCAGCTTCGTGCAGATGTCCAGGGCCAGCTTGGGGTTGGAGTTGCCAGCGAAGATCTTGATGTCCTTGCCGTGTGCGATCATTTCAGCATCCCTCACAAAATGTTATTTTTTTCTTTCCTTTATGTCGCATTCACAGGCCCACACCTGGATGTCACTTACTTTTTGCCCTTGGCCCGGCGGCGCTTGGCCGCCCACTGGACCTTGATGGTCTGGGGAGAGCGGGCGATGCACAGGCTGTCCGCCGGCACATCCTCGGTGACGGTGCTGCCCGCCGCGGTGTAGGCGCCGTCCCCGATCTTCACCGGGGCCACCAGGTTGGTGTTGCAGCCGATGAAGGCATTGTCCCCGATGGTGGTGCGGAACTTGGCGGTGCCGTCGTAGTTCACGGTCACCGTGCCGCAGCCGAAGTTGATGTGGGACCCGGCGTCGGTGTCTCCCACGTAGGTGAGGTGGGAGATCTTGGTGCCGTCGCCGATGGTGGAGTTCTTGAGCTCCACGAAGTCGCCCACCTTCACGTCCTTGCCCACGTGGCAGTTGGGCCGCACGTAGGCGAAGGGCCCCACGGTGGTACCGTCGTCCACGGTGGACTCGTTGAGCTGGGAGGCGTTCACCGTCACCCGGTTTCCGATGACGCAGTCCCGGATCATGGTGTTGGGGCCGATCTCACAGCCCGCGCCGATGATGGTCTCCCCCCGCAGGATGGTGCCGGGGAGGATGACGGTGCCGCCGCCCACCTTGACCCGGGGGCCGATATAGGCCTGCTCCTTATCAATGAAGCGGACGGGGGCGGTGGATAATTCGCCGCACAGCCGCTCCACCGAGGCGTGGCGGGCGAAGTACTGGGCGCTGTCCCAGACGGGGGTGGAGCGGTCCAGGGGCAAAAGCCCCTTATAGGCGCCGGGGGTGACGCCGAAGGCGCTACCCTGGGCCCGGACGGCGGTCAGGAAGTCGCCGCCCTCCTCCATGGCGGAGCGGAGGGCCTGGGCGTCCATGGTGTAGGCGCCGGCGTCCTCGCCCCGGGGCAGGCCCTCCCCGAAGCGGCCGGTGAGCCGGCCGGCTCCCTGGTCGTCCAGAAAGACGGGGCGGGTAAAGACCAGCACGGAGCCCTCCAGATCGGAGAGGAAGGCGGACAGGCGTCCGGCGGCGTCGCCGGCGCCCTCGGTGACAAATTGAGTCCCGGCGGGGAAGCAGGCTTCTGCGGCGGCCTGGTCGTCGCCGTGGCAGACCACCAGGAACCGCTCCACGCCGGCGCGCTCCAGCGCCGCCGACAGCCAGGTGCAGGCCGGGTCAAAGAGAATGTCTTGCAGCATGAGGGAGGGGGTGTCGTCCTCCCGGGGCAGGAACACGATGGCTCCCATAGATCCCATAAGAAAAGCCTCCAGAAAAGAGTTCGGATCAGGGCGGTCCGGCACGCCGTCCGCCCGCGCGTGAACATTATATCAGATTGGTATGTGTTTTGCACTCCTAACCGCAAATTTTTTCACAGAAGGGCGATTGGTAGTACCAAAATAAGCAAAATGGTGGCATTTTCCGTCAATTTGCCGGAAAATCAGGGGGGGGAGAAGGGGGCAAGGGCGCTTTGGCGGGATGTGGGCGCGGCAGACCGCGCCGCAAAGATGGGGTAGGGGCGGATACCATCCGCCCGCCGCACCAACATGAGACTGCGTTATTTGTGGGGCGCGGCTTCCTAGACGCGCCAAACCACGCCCCGAACCAATGAACCATTCTGTTATGTGTAAGGACGGGGGAGACGGTCAAAACCCGTTTCTTTTTCCCTGCTGGAAAAAGAACGGTTTTTGGAATCCAAAGAAAAAGGGGCTCCCGTGTGGGTTGAGTGGTCCCAAATAGGAATCCGGCGGCCCGTCTTTACGCCCCCGTTGAGGACCAGCACCGTCCACAGGTGACTCCGCCGGTGGAACAGGGACAGGCTGTGGTCCTATCCACAGTTTTTTCGCCGCCTGCATGGGTGGGTGTCGGGGCGTGGTGGCGCTGCCTGGTATTGTCGTTGTTGCGACGTGGGTGGCGTAGGCCGCTGCGTGGGTGAGGATTGCGGTGTGGTGGGTGCGGACCTACGACATTCCCTCTGGAGGTGGGCTGCGCGGCCGACCCAAAATACGAAACGGCACCTGTCCGGCTTTGGGAAAGGGGACAGGTGCCGTTTGGGTTCAGGCCACGGCGGGGGTATCCCGGACGGTCCAGGCCCGGGCGGCCACCCGGCGGGAGAACCGCCGGAGCCCCACCACCTCGGCGGTGGCGCACAGCTTATCGGCCAGGTTGACCACCAGAGCCTCCTTGTACCGGGGCATTTTCCGGGCCAGAGGCCACATGTGGGAGACGATGATGTTCTCCTCCATGGGGGTGAGGCTGCCGCACAGGGCCCAGGCGTTCTTCAGGGCCACCACGGGGTGGGTGAAGCACTGGTTGCCGTAGTAGGACGGCTTCTTTCTGGAATTATAGAGGTAGAGGTCGTGGAGCAGCCCCGCCCGGGCGGCGGCGCGGTAATCCAGACCCCAACGGCGGGCCAGGCGGTAGGAGACGTAGGCCACGCACACCGAGTGCTCATAGCAGGTGGTGCGGGGGTGGTGGGGGTACTGCCGCATGGAACGGACCTCCGGGGTGTCCAGCAGGTCCTGGACGCAGCGGAGAAAGGAATCGTAGTTTGGATTGTGCATGGGAATCACCTTGCCCTCCTTTGATGACGAATGGCGGGGGACACGGCAGCGGTCCCCCATACATATATTATAGGCTCCTGTACAGCCAATGTCCAGGTGAAGAAAGTGGCAGGGAGTCGGAAAAACGTCATAAATTTTTAAGACATCCTTTGACTGGTTCCTGTATACTGACTGTACCAAGACAGTTCATACACTTCCCCGCGGGGAGGAAAGGAGGACGGGTTGTGATCCAACTCAACTATCGGGACGCCCGGCCCATCTATCTTCAGGTCAAGGACGGCCTGCGGCACCTGGTGATCACCGGTGCCATCCGGGAGGGGGAGCAGTTCCCGTCAGTGCGGGCGCTGGCCGCCTCTCTGGCCATCAACCCCAACACCATCCAGCGGGCCTACGAGGCCCTGGAGCAGGAGGGCTATCTCCGGGCGGAGGCCGGCCGGGGCGTCTTTGCGGCCAGAGGGGCCGACGGCGCCCACGGACGGCGGGAGGCTCTGCTCCGGCAGCTGGACGAGGCGGTCACCGAGCTGCTGTTCCTGGGGATGACTCCCCGGGAGCTGGCCGAGCGGGTGAGCGAAGCGGGGACGAAGGGAGAGAGTGAGACATGATTGAGGCAAGGAATGTGGTCAAGGCCTTTGACGGCTTTCGGGCCCTAGACGGGCTGACCATGACGGTGCCCAAGGGGTCGGTGTACGGCCTGGTGGGCCCCAACGGAGCGGGTAAATCCACCCTGCTGCGCCACATCACCGGCATCTACCGGCAGGATTCCGGGGAGGTGCTGCTGGAGGGGGAGCCCATTTACGAAAACCCGGCGGCCAAGGCCCGGGTGGCCTCCATCCCCGACGAGCTCTACTACTTCCTGTCGGCCTCCACCCGGGACATGGCCAAATTTTTGAAGGGCTTTTACCCCAAGTTTGACCAGAGCCGCTACCAGACCCTCCGGGACCTTTTTTCCCAGATTGACGAGAGGCGGCCCATGCGCCGCCTGTCCAAGGGCATGCAGAAGCAGGCCGCCTTCTGGCTGGCCCTGTGCTGCCGGCCGGAGGTGCTGGTGCTGGACGAGCCGGTGGACGGCCTGGACCCGGTGATGCGCCGGCAGGTGTGGAGCCTCATCATGGCCGACGTGGCCCAGGAGGGCACCACGGTGCTGGTCTCCTCCCACAACCTCCGGGAGCTGGAGGACGTGTGCGACCGGGTGGGCATCCTCTCCCACGGCAAGGTGCTCATCGAGCGGAGCCTCACCGACCTCCAGGAAAACCTGGTCAAAATGCAGGTGGTCTTCCAGGAGCGGGAGATGCCCAAGCTGCCCGACGACCTGGAGGTCCTCCACGTCTCCCAGGTGGGGCGTATCCACACCCTCATCGTCCGGGGCAACGCCACCGACGTCACCAACCGTCTGGCGGTGTACGCTCCCATCCTAATGGAGGCCCTGCCCCTCACGCTGGAGGAAATTTTCATCTATGAGCTGGGAGGTGAGGACTATGCGGTCCGCGACGTCATCCTCTGAGAAAAACCGGCGGTTCTACCCCGCCCTGTGGAAGAAGAACATGGCCCGGTTCTGGCCCATCTGGGCGGTGTACGCCCTGGGCTGGCTGGTGGCCCTGCCCATGGCCCTCCTCCTGAGCGGCCAGAACGGAGGCGACATCAACGGCATGACCGCCGCCCGGTACTTCGCCGTGGACGCCGTCCGGAGCCTCTCCTGCAGCTCCACGGTGATCGTGGCCGTGGTCTTTGCCATCCTCTCGGCCATGGCCGTCTTCTCCTACCTTTACAGCAGCCGCAGCGTGGCCTTCTTCCACGCCCTGCCCCTGCGCCGGGAGGACCTCTTCTTTACCAACTACCTCTCCGGCCTCTCCTTCACCGTCCTGCCCGCCCTGGCCGTCTTTCTCCTCACCCTCCTGACCGAGGCCGCCCTGGGGGTGCTGGACCTGCGGGGGCTGCTGGTGTGGCTGGCAGTGCAGGTGCTGGTCAATTTCTTCTTCTTCTCCTTCGCCGTCTTCTGTGCCATGTTCACCGGCCACATCCTGGCCCTGCCTGCCTTCTACGGCATCCTCAACGTGCTGGCGGTGGGCCTGCTCTACCTCATCAACCAGGTCCTCTCCTCCTTCGTTTACGGCTATGTGAACGTGGGCCGGCTGGAAAGCCTGTGTGAATGGCTGAGCCCCTTCTTCCAGCTGATGAGCGACCTGACCACGGAGAGCGAGTGGAGCGCCGAGAGCATCGGGGCCGAGCGCCTGCTCCAGGTCCGGTTCCACGGCATGGGCACCGTCCTCATCTACGCCCTGGTGGGCGTCGTCCTCACCGCCGCCGCCCTGTGGCTCTACCGCCGCCGCCACCTGGAGGGGGCGGGCGACGTGGTCACCGTGGCCTGGAGCAAGCCCCTCTTCAAGTACGGCGTGGGCGTCTGCGCCGCCCTCTCCGTGGGCCAGGTCCTCTACCAGTTCTTCGCCTACGTCCTCCCCAAGGGGGGCTGGCCTCTGCTGGGCTTTTTGCTGGTGTGGGGCGCCGTGGGCTACTTCGTGGCCGAGATGCTCCTCCAAAAAAAATTCTGGGTCTTTAAAGGCAGCTGGAAGGGCTGTGTGGGCCTGTGCCTGGCCTTCACCTGCCTCATCGCCGTCATGGAGCTGGACCTCACCGGCTTCGAGCGGCGGACCCCCGACCCCGACCGGGTGGTGTCGGTGGAGGTGGACCCCATGTCCACCGCCCCCCACGACAGCGGAAACGGGAACATCTTCACCACCGACCCCGACCTCATCCGGGCTGTGGTGGACTTCCATCAGGCCGTGGTGGACGAACAGGAGCGCCATGAGGACATGGATGTGTATGGCTGCTATGAGGTAAGACCCCTCTCCGACGGGAGATGGGTGGACGTGGAGACCGCCGGCAGCAGCCAGGTGACCCTCAGATACACCCTCATCGGCGGGGACGTGATGCAGCGGAGGTACTACATCGCCCTGGACGAGACCAGTCTGGCCGATCCCGACTCCGCCGCCGGGAAGCTCTCCGCCCTCCTCAACCGGCCGGAGGCCATTGAGGAGCAGTACTTCCCCGCCCGGCGGGAGGAGGCCCTGGCCGACGGCTCTCTGCGCCTCACCGGCATCTCTCTGGACGTCTACAACACCGAGACGGGGGCGTACGCCGCCTATCCCGTCCCCGTGGGCTGGCGGGAGGAGGTCATCCAGGCCCTGAAGGACGACATCGCCCACGGCGACCTGGGCCGCCGCTATCTGATGGATGATATGGACCGGATGGAGAACTGCTACTACACCGACCTGGAGCTCACCTACCAGTGGGACGACCCCGCGCGGGGGGACGAGCGGGTGCGCATCACCCTCCAGACCACCTCGGTGGAGACCTTGGACACCCTGCGGGAGGCGGGCATCCTGGACAGCACCCACATCCTGGAGACCCAGCTCAGCCACAACACGTGGGAGGAAAACGAGGGGTAAACACCCCTGCCTGCACACGAGGGCCCGCCGCTTTCCGCGGCGGGCCCCTTTGTATCCGGGGAACAAAACCGTTCCTCCGACGGGGGTAGGGGCGGCCTTTGGCCGCCCGCCAAGCCCGTGCCCCGTCCCCGCCATTTCCGCGCCGCGGGCGAGAAATCTCCATCTCCGGCGCTGCGCGCCCCCTTTCCCATTGTTTTTTTCCGGCGGAAGTGGTATAGTTATCCCCGCCTATTCAAGACCATTAAGGAGAGAACAACATGAAATTGACCACCAGAATGTTAGGCGCGGCCCTGTCTGCCGCCGTGCTGGGCGGCGCCCTGGCCGGCTGCGGCTCCACCGCGGCCACCTTTACGGAGCTCCCCCTGCCCAGCGAGGTGCCGGAGGACATTATCATGCAGACCGCCGGCATTACCCGGGACACCCCCCTCCTCACCGTAGACGGCGCCCAGGTGCCCGCCGAGGAACTCCTCTACTGGGTGAGCAGCTACGCCGACCAGTACGCCGCCTGGGGCATGACCGACCTCACCATGGACATGGGGAATGGCCAGACCCTGGGGCAGTATTACCTGGACAGCGCCGTGGAGACCGCCACCCTCTACCAGCTCATGGAGAACAAGGCCGATGAGCTGAAGCTGGGCTGGACCAAGGACAATCAGACCGCCTATGACGAGCAGCTCCAGACCATGAAGGAGTCCCTGGCCCAGCAGGCCGGCCTGGACCCCGAGACCCAGAGCGCCCAGGTGGACACCGAGCTGGTCCGCCTCATCTCCTACATGGGCCTCTCCCAGGAGGGCTTCTTCCATATCAACCAGGCCAGCTTCCTCTATAACAACCTGATGGAGGGACTCTTCGGCACCGAGGGCACCGACGCCCCCGACGCCGACAAGCTGAACGAGGCCGGCGTCTTCCACGCCAAGCACATCCTCATCAAGGCCGAGCCCGTCACCGACGCCGACGGCAACGTCACCGATGACGGCATGGCCGCCGCCCAGGCCCAGGCCCAGGCGCTTTACGACCAGCTCCTCTCCGCCGAGGACCCCATGACCCTCTTCGACCAGCTCATGACCGAGAACACCGACGACGTGGACTCCTCCGGCAATATCAACGGCGGCACCGATGGCTACACCTTTGGTCCCGGCGAGATGGTGGATGAGTTCTACGAGGGCACCAAGGCTCTGGGCGAGGGCGAGATCAGCGAGCCCATCCAGAGCCAGTACGGCTACCACATCATCCTCCGCCTCTCCGCCGACAACGAGGCCGGCTACGACAAGTACGCCCAGGTGAAGATGCAGGATCAGATTGACCAGTGGATGGACGAGGCCCAGGTGGAGCGCGCCGAGGAGCTGGACAGCCTGGATCTCCAGGCCTACTACGACGGCCTCACCACCCTCCGGAGCGACATCTCCGCCGCCAGCCAGGCCGACACCGCCCCCACCGAAACCACCGCGCCCGAGACCACGGCCCCTGTGGAGAGCGTCCCCGCCGAGAGCGAGGTCCCCGTTGAGACCGTCGCCCCCACGGAGACGGTGGCCCCCACCGAGACCCCCGCGGCGTAAATAATCAAGTAAGCCAACGGCCCCGCCCTGTGAAAACAGGGCGGGGCCGTTTTTTATCGGGCAGCAAAGGCTGCCTACCAAACCACGCCCCCAACCATGAACCATTCTGTTATGTGAAAGGACGGGGGAGACGGTCAAAGACCATTTCTTTTTCCCTGCTGGAAAAAGAATGGTTTTTGAAATCCAAAGAAAAAGGGGCTCCCGTGGGGGTTAGGTGGCTCCAAATAGGAATCCGGCGGCCCGGCTTTACGCCCCCGTAGAGGACCAGCCCCGTCCACAGGTGACTCCGCCGGTGGAACAGGGAAGAGCTGTGATCCTATCCGCAATTTTTTCGCCGCCTGAGTGGGTGGGTGTCGGGACGTGGTGGCGCTGCCTGATATTGCCGTTGCTGCGGCGCAGGATGATATTTGAGGGGCGCCGAAGATGCCGTCCCCGTCCTATGCGGCCCAAGAATAAAATATGTCCCCAATCGTCCGCCCTTCTTCACGGGGAAAGTCGGACAGGCCGGTGGTATACTGCTTCATACAGAATTTGGAAAAGAGGGGACGCGGAATGAGAGCATGGTACGCCATGGGCACCAAAGCGGTGCTGGACGAGCTGGGGACCAGCGGCACAAAGGGCCTCTCCGCCGGGGAGGCCCAGAAGCGGCTGGAGACGGGGGGACGCAACGAGCTCAAAGCCAGGGAGGGCCCGGGGCTGCTAAAGCGGCTGCTGGGCCAGCTCAAGGACCCCATGGTGCTGGTGCTGCTGGGGGCGGCGGGGCTCTCCCTGTGGGCCGGGGGCGGCGAGGACTGGGTGGAGGCCGTCATCATCCTGGGCATCGTCCTTTTGAACGCCGTCATCTCCCTCTCCCAGGAGGACAGCGCCCAGCGGGCCCTGGAGGCCCTCCGGGACCTCTCCGCCCCCATGGCCAATGCCGTCCGGGACGGTCAGCCCTGCCGGGTGGAGGCCGCTCAGCTGGTGCCCGGCGACCTCATCCGCCTGGAGGCCGGCGACCTGGTCCCCGCCGACGCCAGGGTCCTCTCCGCCGCGGGACTCACCGCCGACGAGTCGGCCATGACCGGGGAGTCCCTCCCCGTCAC
The DNA here is from genome assembly GCF_052065695.1 of Intestinimonas sp. HCP28S3_D6. Classification (NCBI taxonomy): domain Bacteria; kingdom Bacillati; phylum Bacillota; class Clostridia; order Eubacteriales; genus Intestinimonas; species Intestinimonas sp. HCP28S3_D6. The sequence continues at coordinate 9,883 of NZ_JBQHTM010000004.1, read as the reverse complement.
CAAGGAGGCCTGCGGCGCCCTGCCGCCGGAGACGCCCCTGGGCGACCGGAGGAACATGGTCCTCTCCGGCACCGTCATCACCGCCGGCCGGGGGACCTGCGTCATCACCGCCACCGGCATGGAGACCGAGATGGGTCACATCGCCGGTCTCTTGCTGGAACAAGGTGAAGGTGAAACTCCTTTACAGAAGAAGATGGCGGAAATTTCAGGTACCCTTTCCTTCCTCTGCCTGTGCGTCTGCGCCGTCATGTTCGGAGTGGGTTTGCTGCGGGGAAAGGGCATCCTGGACATGTTCCTCACCGCCGTCTCCCTGGCGGTGGCCGCCATCCCGGAGGGCCTGCCCGCGGTGGTCACCATTGTGCTGGCCCTGGGAGTGCAGCGGATGGCGAAGCGGGGGGCCATCGTCCGGCGGCTGCCGGCGGTGGAGACCCTGGGCTGCGCCGGGGTCATCTGCTCGGACAAGACGGGGACCCTGACCCAGAACCGGATGACGGTCCAGGAGGTGTGGACTCCCGGCGGGGACCGGAACGCCGTCCTCTCCGGTGGGGCCCTGTGCTCGGATGCTGAGCTGGTGCGGGACGGCGGCGGCACAAAGACGGTGGGGGACCCCACCGAGTGCGCCATCGTGGAGGCGGCCCGGGCTGCGGGGATGGACAAGTCCGAGCTGGAGCGGAAATACCCCCGGAGAGGGGAGTGCCCCTTCGACTCCGACCGGAAGCGGATGAGCACCCTCCACCCCCTGGAAAGCGGCGGCTGCCGCCTGCTGGTGAAGGGGGCCCCCGACGTGCTCTTTTCCTTGTGCGCCAAGGCTTTAGGGCCCAACGGAGAGATCGACTTCACCCCGGCTGTGGCCCGCCGGGCGGCGGCGGCCAACGAGGCCATGGCCCAGCGGGCCCTGCGGGTGCTGGCGGTGGCCCGGCGGGACCTGCCCGCCCTCCCGGCGGGCACCGACACCCGCAGCCTGGAGAAGGGCCTCACCCTGGTGGGGCTGGTGGGCATGATGGACCCGCCTCGGCCGGAGGTGCGGGAGGCGGTGGCCCGGTGCTTCACCGCCGGTATCCGACCCGTCATGATCACCGGCGACCACCGGCTCACCGCCCTGGCGGTGGCCCGGGAGCTGGATCTGCTGCGGCCGGGGGATGTGGCCGTCACCGGGGAGGAGCTGGACTTCATGCCCCAGGACATGCTGGAGCGGGAGGTGGAGAAGTTCTCCGTCTACGCCCGGGTGACCCCGGAGCACAAAATGCGCATCGTCCAGGCCTGGCAGAAGCGGGGCCAGGTGGTGGCCATGACGGGGGACGGGGTCAACGACGCCCCTGCTCTCAAGGCCGCCGACATCGGCTGTGCCATGGGCCGCTCCGGCACCGACGTGGCCAAGGGGGCCGCCGACATGGTGCTCACCGACGACAACTTCACCACCATCGTCCGGGCGGTGGAGGAGGGACGGGGCATCTTTGCCAACATCCGCAAGGCCATCCACTACCTGCTCTCCTGCAACATCGGGGAGATTGCCGCCGTGGCCCTGGCCACCGCCCTGGACCTGCCCCAGACCCCCCTGACGCCGGTGCAGCTCCTGTGGCTCAACCTGGTCACCGACTCCCTGCCCGCCCTGGCTCTGGGGGTGGAGCCGGTGGAGGAGGGGGTCATGGAGGAGGGGCCCCGCCCCGCCCACGCCAGTCTCTTCACCAAGGACTTCTCTCTGCGCCTGGCCTGGCAGGGGCTGCTGGTGGGGGCGGTCACCCTGGGCGCCTGGGGCCTGGGCTGGTCCATGGCCCACGACGGCGGCGCTCTGGCCGGCACCATGGCCTTCGCCACCCTCACCCTCTGTCAGCTCTTCCACGCCTTTGATGTGCGCAGCGACCACAAAACCGTGGCCCAGCTGGGCCTCACCTCCAACCGGGCCATGGTCAAGGCCTTCCTGGTGGGGCTGGCCCTGCTCCTCGCCGCCCTGGTGTGCCCGCCCCTGCGGCTGGTCTTCGGCACCGTGGCCATGCCCCTGCGGGCCTGGGGCTGGGTGCTCCTGCTGTCCCTGGTCCCCGCTGCCGCCAGCGAGGGGGAAAAGCTCCTCCACAGGGACCGCCGGAAGGACCGGAAGGGCCGCAAGGCCGTGGGGGTGTGAAGAGGGCAGAAACCGGCTGAGTGCCCGATCAGCGCCCCCTCATCCGTCATTTACTCCGTAAAACCTTCCCCCTCTCAGGGGGAAGGTGGCCCGCAGGGCCGGATGAGGGTGCGTTTTAGAAGTGGTTTGGCGCGCCGGGGACAAAAAAGTGGGTGGGGCAGTCTGCTCCAGCCACTTTCTGTCTATGGAGTTTGTCAGCCCTCGGCGGCCTTGTTCTTCTTCCGCCAGGCGTCCAGCACGGCGCAGAACACCAGGGAGAGGTAGGTCTCCTCCTCGTTGGCGCTGCGGCTGGTGAGGGCGATGGGCACCTTGGCACCCACCACGGCGCCGCAGGTGACGGCGTGGGCGTGGATGAGCCAGCTCTTCACCAGGGTGTTGGCGGTGGAGAGGTCGGGGGCGATGATGCCGTCGAAGCCGCCGCCGCTCCAGGGGCAGTCGTAGTGCTTCAGGCGGGCGGCCTCCTTGCTCAGAATGAGGTCGTAGGCGATGGGGCCCCACAGCTCGCAGTCGGCGAAGGGCTTCTGCTTCTGCTCGGCCACCAGGCGCTGGGCCTCCACGGTGTCCTGCATATGGAAGGTCACCTGCTCCACCAGGCTGAGGAGGGCCAGCTTGGGATTCTCATAGCCGAAGGCCTTCAGGGCGTCGGCGGTGTTCTTGATGATGGCCTTCTTCTGGGTCATGTTGGGCTTGATGATGACGGTCATGTCACTCAGGGCCAGCAGCTTGGGGTACTCGGGCAGGGAGGCCAGGGACACGTGGCTCATGAGCCGGTCGGTGCGCAGGCCGTTCTTGCCGTCCAGCACCGGCATCAGGAAGTCACGGGTGGGGATGTTGCCGCGCATAAGCACGTCGCCGTCGCCGGAGTTGATGATGTCGATGGCCATCTGGGTGATGTTGTGTCCGGGAGGGGTGTCCACCATGGTGTAGGGCTCCTTCTCCAGACCGAACTGCTCCAGGACCGTAATGGTCCGGGCGCGGTCGCCCACCAGCACGGGCTGTACCAGACCCTTTTCCTGAGCGGCGAAGATACCCTTGAGCATGTTCTCGCCGTCGGAACCGGCCAGGATCACCCGCATGGGACGGGACATCTTGGGTACGCGCTCCAGGATCGCGTCGAAATTTTTCAGTTCCATATTGTCATCTCCGATCCACTTTACCATGTGGCTGCCGCGCAGCCGTGTCTTGTCTCAGTATAGCCTATTTCCCCGGCGATGACAAGAGAAATCGGGCAAAAAGGAAATTTTCAGGCCGCAAACGAAAGTGGGACGGGCGGGGCAAGGGACGTGCCTGCCTCTGCTCGGTACCCGTGTCCGCGGCCAGGGGACAAAACGGCGGGCGCATCTGTGATGTGTCCGCCGCTGAGCCTGTCGACAAAGTCGACAGGCTCTCTCAAAAATGCAAGCATTTTTTCGAAGGGATGCAGCCTGCTGCGTCGCACTTCGTCGGGGCAAAGTCCACACCGCTCATCCTGGCCTGACGGCCAGGCATCGCTCCGCTTCCTTGCCCCTCCTCTCCCAAACAAACCCGCTTCGCTGGGCTTTGTTTGGGGCCCCGACTCGCACGCTTGCAGGCTGAAGAGAGTTTTTTCCGAGGCACATGTCCCCGGAAAAAACGGAATAAATGTCATTCCGTCGTCTGCGGACGACGGAACTCTGCGAGGCTCTTGCCAAAAATCAAGCGCATATGTGCTTTTTCGACAGCCCTCGGGTTCTGTATTGCGGGGGTGCTCAGCCCTGTTGGGCAGCCTCCCGGGCGGCGATATCGGCCTGAGCCTTGGCCTCCAGCCCGGCGGCCTCCTCCTTGGGCACCTCCCGGATGAGGATGAAGGGGGTAAGCTGCCGCACCTGGCCGGCGGGGTTGTCCCCGATGAGCTTTGCGAGCTTCTCGTCGGGCCAGTCCTTCAGGGCGGAGCACTTGCCCAGAATCTCCTGGGCCAGGGCGTTGGCGTCCACGATCATGGAGACCACGCCGGTGTCCTTGAGCACCTTCTCACACACCCCGTCGGGGTCGGCGGGGATGCGGATGCCCATCTCGGCATACTCCTCGATGTCGTGGCCGAAGAAGCCGTCCAGGCCGTAGACCTCGTCGCCGGCGATCTTGTAGAAGGTGCCGTGGACGCCCCGGAGCTTGTCGATGGCGGCCCGGAAGGCGGCCCACAGGATCTTGGGGGCGCCGCACTGGTTGATGGCGAACTGCATCTTGTAGGGCACGCCGGCGCCGGGGCCGGCGGCGGTCTGGGCCACGCAGCGGCACAGGATGTTGGCCAGGAGGCCGGGCTTCACGTCCTCGGCGTAGACCACCCGCTTCTGGCACAGGGCCACGATCTTCTCACTGACGGAGACGATGTCGCCGGGCTGCCACACCGGCGCCACGTACTGCCGCACCAGGGCGTCGTAGTCGTCGCCCACGTTGACGAAGGGGATCTGGATGGCGTGACGGGCATAGGTCTTGCCGTCCACCTCGATGATGAGCTTTTTTGTGGCGTTGACGTAAAAATCTTTCGCTTCCATAGCCGCTCCTTTTTCCACTATCTTTCCCGGAGGGGGACCCTCCGCTGTTCACCTCAGAGCCGGGCAAGCCCGGCGGCACGGTAAAAGTATAGCCGTTTCCCGGGAAAAATCAACCCTCCCGGTCCATTTTTCCCCAAAATGGGGGAATAAACGGGGAAACGCCGGGACAGACTAGGCCAGAAAGGAGGGAGGACGGTGTTTGGACGGAAAAAGGGCCGGCGGGAGCCGGTACCGCCCCATCCGCGGCAGGAGCCCCGGATCGAAGGACCCCTGACGGTGGAGAACCTGGAGCGGGTCTTTGGAGGCAGCGTGGACTTTGCCAAGCGGACGGTGGCTCTGGGGGGCGACCCCGCCCGGACGGCCACCCTGTGCTATCTCTCCGGCATGGTGAAGATGGAGCGCATCAGCGACTACATCCTGCGTCCTCTGGCCCAGGACGAGACGCTGGCACAGTGTGACGAGGCCCAGGCGGTGGAGCGCATCCAGAAGGGGGCCCTCTACAACCTTATTGTGGAGGAGCGGACCACCGCCGACCAGGGGGCCTTCGACCTCATCAACGGCTGGTGCCTCCTCTTTTTCCCCAAAACGGGGAAGGTGCTCTCCTTCCTGGTCCAGACCGAGGAGAAGCGGTCCATCTCCCCCTCGGAGAACGAGCCGCCCCTCAAGGGGCCCCGGGACTCCTTCGTGGAGTCCATTCGCACCAACACCTCCATCCTCCGCCGCCGGGTCCGAGCCCCCGACCTGCGCATCAAGGAGCTGCTGGTGGGGCGGCAGACGGTGACCCCGGTGGACCTGGTGTGGATCGAGGGCATCGCCAACCCCGAGACGGTGGCGGCGGTGGAGGGGCGGCTGGCCGCCATCGACATCGACGGCCTCATCTCCCCGGCCAGCCTGGAGGAGTACCTCACCGGGGAGGTGCGCACCGCCTTTCCCACCATCCTCTCCACCGAGCGGCCCGACCGCTTTTCCTCCGGCATCGTGGAGGGCCGGGTGGGGGTGCTGGTGGACGGCCTGCCCATGGGCTGGCTGCTGCCCGCCGGGCTCAGCCAGTTCTTCCGCACCCCTCAGGACAAGGCCCTGAGCTGGATGGCGGCCTCGGCCCTGCTGGTGCTCCGGTACCTGTGCATGCTCACCACCCTCTTTCTCCCAGCCCTCTATATCGCCGCTGTCACCTTCCACCTGGAGCTGCTGCCCACCCGGCTGGCCCTGGCCATCGTGGCCGCCAAGCAGGACGTGCCCTTCACCACCATCTTTGAGGTCATCATGATGCTGGCCGCCTTCGAGGTCATCCAGGAGGCCGGACTGCGGCTCCCCAGCTCCATCGGCCAGACCGTCTCCATCCTGGGCGGCCTGGTGGTGGGCTCCGCTGCCGTGGAGGCCCGCATCGTCTCCCCGGTGGTCCTCATCGTGGTGGCCGCCGCCGGCATCGCCGGCTACACCATGCCCTCCCAGGACTTCGCCGCCGCCCTGCGGCTGTGGCGCTTTGGCTTCGCCGCTTTGGCCGCCCTGGCGGGGATGTTCGGCGTGGCTATGGGGGGACTGCTCCTCATCTGCCACCTCTCCTCCCTGGAGTCCTTCGGCGTGGCCTACCTCTCGCCCTTTGTGGCCAACGACGGGCAGCGCCACGCCGTCTACGCCGTACTCCGGCGGCCCCTGCCCTTCGTCAAGCTCCGGGAGGCCGCCCTCCGCACCCGCAACCGCCGCAACCAAGGTACTTTTTCTTAAAAGAAAAAGTACCCAAAAAGAACTTTGGGCCCGCTCTGGACGCAGGCAAAGAATTGAAAGCTTGCGCCCGGTGACGAAAAGAAGAGGGACCGCGCGGCGACCAACGCGCCTCTGCTCTGCGCCACAATTCCCACCCGCGCCGCAGCGACGTCAATCCCAGGCAGCGGCGCCACGCCCCGACACTCTCCCACGCAGGCGGCGAAAAGAGTGGGGATAGGACCACAACTTATCCCTGTTCCACCGAGGTAGTCTACCGTAGACGGGGCTGGACCTCAACGGGGGCGTAAAGCCGGGCCGCCGGATTCCTATTTGGAGCCACCTAACCCGCCCGGGAGCCCCTTTTTCTTTGGATTCCAAAAACCGTTCTTTTTCCAGCAGGGAAAAAGAAACGGGTTTTGTCGTCCTCGCAAAGTCCACTTTGCTCTGTTTCCGCCTGGCGGCGAAAACTCGCTTCGTTCCCTTGCTCGTCCTCTCCCCACGCGACCCGCTGCGCTGGGCTCGCGCGGGGGCCCCATTTTTGCGTGTGGTTTGGCGCGCCGATGCCGGCCCACCCCACTCAATGGAAAGGAGGTCCCCATGAGACGCATCATTTCCCCATTTGTCATACTCAGCTTCCTGCTCACGGGGTGCTCGGCCCTACCCTACGCCCACCAGATCGATAAGACGGTGCTCATGGAGGTCCTGGGGGTGGACGCCGGAGCGGGGGAGACGGTGACGGTTACCGCCGCCAGCGGCGCCCGGCCGGGGGACCAGGAGCCCCTGGTCCTCTCGGCCCAGGCGGGCACCATCTCGGCGGCCTGCTCCGACATGGGCGAGCGGGGCGAGGACTTTGTCTTTTTCGGCGACGTGGAGCAGGTCCTGGTGGGGGAGGGGGAGGCCCAACGGGGCTTGGAGTCTCTGCTGGGTCACATGGCCCATGACCCGGAGCTGCGGCTGGAGGCCGAGCTGTGGGTGGTGAAGGGGGCCCAGGCCGCCGACCTGCTGCTGGAGGCGGGGGAGGGGGAGAGCCTGCCTGACCGGCTCTCCGCCATGTCCCGGAACGCCGAGCTGCTGGGCGGACCCCGGCCCCAGATGGCCCGCGGGGCTCTCACCGATCTGCTGGAGAACGGCGCCACCCTGCTCCCCGCCCTGGAGCGCCTGGAGGCCGAGGACGGCCAGGGGGCCCAGGGGGAGTATGTGCTGGTGACGGCGGGCTATGCCGTCATCCGGGACGGCGTCCTCCAGGGCTTCACCGATGAGAACGCCGCCTTCGGGGCCGACCTGCTGCGGAGCATGGGCAAGGGGCAGATCCTGGAGCTCTCCGGCCCTGATCGGGGCTATACCGCCTTAAAAATCACCGGGGTCAAGACTACCTTCCGCACCGTCTTTGAGGGGGACACCCTCACGGGGCTGCGGGTGGCCTGCGCCCTGGAGACCCAGGCGGCGGAGCTCTCCGGCGCCGCCGCCCGGCTGGGGGAGGAGGACCGGTTGGCCCTGGAGGGGGAGCTCTCCCGGCTGGCCGGGGAGGCCATGGAGGCCGCCATGGCGCAGTTTCAGGCCTTCCGCGCCGACGCCATCCACCTGCTGGACCGGGTGGCCCTGGCCGTGCCCTGGAAGCAGGCCACCCTGGAAAAACAGTGGCAGGAGGTCTTTCCCAACCTCACCCTGGAGGTGAAGGTGGAGGCCACCGTGGCCAGAAGCTGAGGAAAGGAGGTGCCCCATGGAGGGGGACCGGATCTCCGCCCGGCAGCTCTACGGGATGCTGTTCACCGGGCTTTTGACCCCTGCGGTGCGGGCGCTCCCCGTACTCACCGCCGCCGTGGCCGACAAGAGCGCCTGGCTCACCGGCCTGCTGGCCTTTCCGCCCCTGCTGGGGGCGGGCTGGGCCGTCTACACCCTGTCCAGGGGACAGGACGGACTCTCCGGCGGCTTTCGACGGGCCTTCGGTCCGGCGGCGGGCAAGGCCATTACAATTATATATATGGTGTGGGCCCTCTTCCTCCTGTGCCTGGAGGGGCGACTCTACGCCGGGCGCATGGTCACCGCCGGCTACCGGGGCGCCTCGCCCGCCGTCTTTCTGCTGATGCTGCTGGCGGTGGTGGTGTGGATGGCCCGGCGGAAGCTCTCTGCCTTTGCCCGGGCCTCCGAGATCTGCTTTCTGGTCCTGGCCCTCATCCTGGCGCTGGTGGTGGGCTTCTCCCTCCTGGACGCCCGGCCCCGCCGGGTGCTGCCCGTGTGGACCCAGGACCTGCCCGCCGCGGCCGCCGCCACCCTGGTGCCCGTGGGCGTCCTCTCCGGCGGCGTGCTGGGCGGCTTTCTGGCCGCACAGGTGGCGCCCAGAGAGGGGGACGCCCGGCGGGGCCGCCGGTGGCTGCTGAGTACCTGTATCGTCATCACCCTGCTCCAGCTGGGCGCCGTGGCCCAGTTGGGGGCGCAGCTGTGCGCCCGGGTGGAGGTCCCCTTCTTCGAGATGGCCCGGGGCGTGGGTATGGACGGCGCCTTCCAGCGGGTGGAGTCTGTGGTCATGGCCTTCTGGATTCTGAGCGATTTTGTCTGGATGGGTACCCTCCTCTTTGCCGTCAAGGCCATGGCTGCCACCCTGGTGGGCCCCAAATGGGTGAAGCGGGCCCCGGTTCTCGCCGCCCTCCTGGCCTTCCTGGCCGCCGTTTTCCTCTTCCCGGACGACTTTGCCGCCCGGGATCTGGACACCTGGCTGGCTCCGGCGGGACAGCTGGTACTGGCCTTTGTGCTGCCCTTTCTGGCCCTGCTGTGCAGCTATATCAGAGAGAGGAAACGGGGGAGAGCGCCGCCGAGCTCCTAAGCCCTTTGGGATGCATCCATATCTTGGGGTGTAAAGAGGGGGAAAAGGGACAGATATAGTTATGTTTTGCTGCTGTAAAAAAGAAAGGCAGGAAAAGTCAATAAATTTGAAAAAAAGTGTTGACAAAGCGGGAACGATTTGGTATATTAACTGAGCGCTTTGCGAGAGGCACAAAAACAGGACGATGACGAGAAGAAAATCTCTGAGATCTGAAAAAAGTGCTTGACAAAAGCTCGTGAGTTTGCTAGAATAAACAAGTACGCGTCAGAGAGAACCAGTTCGAGAGTGACGAAAAGTTCGGAAAACCTCGAAAAAAGTTCTTGACAAGAACTCGATGATCTGGTAAACTAAATGAGTTCGCGTAAGACGCAAACGGGTTAAGTACTCTGAAAACTTCGAAAGAAGTTGAAAAAAGTGCTTGACAAGCACCACGGAATGTGGTAAAATGAAGAACCGCTGTGAAAGCGGCGTGTACCTTGTAAATTAAACAACGTGAAGAACGAAACACGAAGCACCAGAAAAGGACAGATGTCCTTTCTAGTCGAGTGACTTGAAAGGCTCTTGACAAGATTTCTTTGAAGCTTATGGATAGCTTCAATAAGATGATTTGAAGAGCGGAAGCTCTTTAGATACCATTTTATTGAGAGTTTGATCCTGGCTCAGGATGAACGCTGGCGGCGTGCTTAACACATGCAAGTCGAACGGAGTGCTCATGACGGAGTTTTCGGA